>JALSMF010000142.1 GCA_026987795.1 Bacteroidales bacterium | reverse complement strand
ATGATACCTGATTTCTATCTCTTCTTTAAAAAACTGTGCAAAAACAATGTTGTTTATTCTGTAACTTCCGTCTGTTTTGGGCTTGTTTC
This sequence comes from Bacteroidales bacterium, assembly GCA_026987795.1. Classification (GTDB taxonomy): domain Bacteria; phylum Bacteroidota; class Bacteroidia; order Bacteroidales; family JAADGE01; genus JAADGE01. The sequence goes on along the minus strand of JALSMF010000142.1, from coordinate 3,163 downwards.
TCCAGTTCATATATGCAGAAAGACTGTTTCCCGCAATTTTTGTGTTTACGGAAAGAAATATTGTATTACGCTTTTTTTCAAAAAATTGATTATTATAAGTAAACCTGTATGAAGAGCCGAAAATAAAATGTGTTTCATAAGTTTCCTCAAGTTGCAGTCTTTTAATTAGTTCCAGGAAATCATTGCTCGGATTTTTCAGTTCAACAACATCTGTAATTAAAGGGAAAAAGCCGTGTCCTGTCGTTTTTGTTGAGTGCCAGTAATATGCGATATTTCCTCCTGCAACGGTGTATGAATAGTCCGGTCGTTCCAGAAAATCATAGCTTCCGGAAATTACGGTTTTGGGATTTCTGCGTTTTATAAAATTTTTCATAGGAACGGGTGCTATTAATCTGGGAAAATTAAGGCTGAAGTTTATTCCGTATTCTCGGCTGTTAAAAAAGCCTGTTGTATCATCTTCAATAAAGGATTTGTTTTTTGTCAGCCGTTTAAATGCCAATTTTGTTCCGAGGTTGAGCACTTCGGTATTTCTGAAAAAATTGTTGTGTGTATAAGACAGATTTCCGCCTATCCCGAAATTTCCTGAAGTATTTGAGAACTCTGCGGTTATTTTTCGAGATTGTAATTTTGTTTGAGTAAGCCTTATCTCACAGTTAAGATATGCCACAGAATCTGAGTTAATGCTTTTATCTTCGGTGAACTTTATGTTTGCAACCTGAATTATAGCCAAAGATGCTAAATATCTGTATGTTGCATTTATATCATTTAAGTTAAAATATTGCCCGGGTGTTAAATAAATACCTTTAATAACAGCTTTCGGATTTATGCGAGGCATTTGATTATAAAGAAAATAGTATTTTTTATCATTTTTGGCATAATAAATTAAAGTATCGTGAGATGAAAAGTATGCTTTTTTATCGGTAAGGGCTTCTCTGGGTTTAAAATTGGGATATATGTAGATATTTTTTATTATATATCTTCTGAATGCTTTTAAAAACAGTTCGTTAAGTGTGTCTTTTTTTATTACGACATAAATATCGTCTTGTTTATTTTTATTTACAGTATCTGCAGTAAATCTTATAAAGTCTTTAGTAAAGTTATAATAACCCGAGTTTCTTATCAGATTGCTTAACCTTTCTTGTTCACTCTCAATTTTGCCGATGTCGAAACGGCTTCCTTTCTTTAAAAATGAGTGCACCGTATCACTAAGGATAATATTTTTGATGTTTTCATCTTCAATATTGTAAAAGACATTTTTTATTTTGTGAACTTTATCTATGCTTAATTCATATTTTACCGTAACTTTTTTCTCATTAAATTTTTTAGCGGTTTTAATAACATTAATCTCTGTATTATAGTAACCTTTTTCTTTCAGGAATATTTTTATTTTCCGAATGTTTCGGTATTGGTCGTTTAAGCGGTATAAAACCGGAGGCTCTCCGAATTTTTGTGTCAGGTGCTTTTTTTCGCAACTGTTTAAGTTTAAATTATTCGCTTTTTCCCGCAATTTCGATATTTTTCTCACAAGTCGCTTATATTTTTTTGTTTCGGATAACAGTGTGTCTGTTGCTTTTTCATACAATTTTATTTTTTTGTTTATTGCATAACGTTTTTTTGCTTTGCGTTTTTCACATCGCTCAAGCTTTTTGTTTATTTTTAGTTTGACTTTTTCGGGTTTTGAAAGGTTGTAAATAATAAGTTTTAACGGAACGGAAAAAAGAATCTTTGTATTAGTTTGCGGTTTAAGTATCTGCTCAATATCTTTTTCTTTAAACCCGGCTTTACTTTTATTGAAATCTTTATTTATTATTTTAACTTCATTTTTTACTAACAGTTGCTCATTGTCTGACAGGTTTTTAGTTAAATTACAAGAGAACAACATAAAAATAAAAAGCGTAAAAAATATTGCGGGGATCTGATTAAAATTATTTATTTTGTGTGTACTCATATAATTTAAATATACTTAATGTCGTCAAAAAACAAAATTAAATTTTTTAATTCATTAAAATTAAGAAAATTCAGAATTAAACATAATTTATTTCTTGCCGAAGGCGAAAAAATAATATTAGAACTGCTGCGGTCAGAAATCAAACCGAGGTTTATAATAACTTCAAAAGAGAATTTTCCTGTCAGACCTGAAAACTTTGAGCTTTTAAAGGCTGATTATTCCGTATTAAAAAAAATAAGTGCATTAAAAACAGCCCCGGAAGTTATAGGCGTTTTTGAAATTCCGAAAACCGCATTCAAATTTAATGAAATAAAAAACCGGCTAAACTTATTTTGTGAAGACATTCAAAATCCCGGAAATTTAGGGACAATAATAAGAACGGCTGACTGGTTTGGGATAAGATATGTTTTTTGTTCGCAAAATACGGCAGATGTCTATAATCCTAAAGTTGTACAGGCAACAATGGGGGCAATAGCTTCCGTTAAGGTTATTTATGTAAACAAAATTGACTTTTTTTCAAAACTTCCGGAAGATATGTTGATTTACGGAACATTTACGGAGGGTGAAAATATTTATGAAACAGAACTGAGTAAAAAAGGGATTGTCGTAATAGGCAACGAAGGAAAAGGAATATCGGAGGATATAAAACCTTATATTACAAATAAACTAAGTATTCCCTCGTTTAGTGCAAATAAAAATACCGAATCTTTGAATGCATCTGTTGCCGCAGCAATTGTTTGCTCCGAGTTTATGCGGAAATGAGTCGATAAAATTTAATTCCGTATATCGGGAAAATCTTATAATATTGCAAAATAAAGAATTTTGAAACCTGCTTTAGATTTTGACAAAACAAATATGAATAAAGGAAAAGTATTTAAAAGTCCCTGTAACGGAGAATGCCGGTATAGTGAAAATAAAATATGTATTTCTTGTAAACGTTCTATGAATGAGATTGTTAATTGGGTTAATTTTGACGAAGATGAAAAATTACAAGTGCTTAAAAGAATAAAAAAAATTTAATAATGAAATTGAGAGATTTATATATAATTGCCGGAGTAATATTGTTTTTTTTGCTGTTTTTTATATCAGATGATGTGTATAGTTTTTATTCGGAGTTTAATGAAAAGCACGGGTTGGTAACGGCGTTTATTAAATTTGCTGTTTTGGCAACTTTCGGAGAAGCCTTGGGGTTACGTATCAGTAAAGGCGTTTGGA
>JALSMF010000141.1 GCA_026987795.1 Bacteroidales bacterium | reverse complement strand
TGATATGCATTTAAAATACATTTTTTATTTTCACAAAAAGATTTGTCTTCACCGAGGTTTATTTCCGGAGTTTCGGAAAAAACAATATTAATTGTGTCTGAATTTTTGCATCCCGTATAAATATTTTCAATATTAACCCAATATGAGCCGTCAATATTAACAGTAATTGCCGAATCTTCGGAGGAAGTACTCCAAAGGTATGTATAATGCGGAGAATAAGCGGAAATAACGTAAGTATCAGTATCGCACATAACAGTGTCCTTACCGAGATTAAGAGGCGGCAGTGCAACTATTTTAATGTTCTGAAAATATTCCGTTGCAATATTATTATACCAAACAATAAGTTTAACACGAAAAACTCCCGTATGTGAAAAAAGATGCCTCGGATTAATCAAATTTGAAAAGTTATCATTTCCTGTTGCAGTATCGTTAAAATCCCAAAATACAGAATCAATATTTACCGTATTTTTAATATTAAAAACTGCAGAATCTCCGAAACAAGTATTTTTAACCGAGAAAAATGCAGGCTCAAAATACGACTGCATAAAATTAGGCAAACCTAAACGAGCTTTTCTGCCGTCAAGCGGAATAATATTTTTTCTGAAATCGCATAATAAAGGTAAGTTGTCGGGGTAATTTATAACACTTAAAGAATCGGCAAAGTCATTTGTAATATAAATCTTACCGTTATTCGCATTTTGTATTGCTCCTCCGGGCGAACTGAAAGTGCCTATTTTTGTCAGAGAGTTTTGAATATCAGATTGTGTTCCGGCATTCATATCTGCCTGAAGTAACGAGTCAGCAGAACAAATATACAGTTTAGATGCATCAGGAGAAAATTCACAAGCATAAGCTAACCACAAACCCGGCAGCGAAATTTCAATTTTATCAGATAAAATACCCGTTGAATTATCAAAACTGAATATCTCCCATTTCGAAAGACCCAATATTGCCGTAACTATCTTCGTCCCGTCAGGTGAAGCTTTCATATAACCGATTGATAACCTCTGGTCATTACCTATCGGCGTGCCTGTTTCCGTGATTACGGGAGTATTACTTAATCCGGCTTCACTTAAAAGCCATGCATAGTATTTATTATTCCCCCATTCATGTGCTATTATCCAAATATCTTTATTATTTTGATGCTTAACTGCCGTTATTTTTTCTGTAGCAGAATCAAGTAAGTGGATATTTTTTTGAATTACGCTTCCGTTTCCGTTATCATTATTGATATTTATTACAGAATAGTTCAATCCGTCGGTAATTAAGTTTTTTGCATTTACCGAAAGCTCATCGGTTGTAAAAACATAATACAAACTGTCATTTCCCGGCAACGGAAGTATTATTGCCGACTGTGTTGAAGATGTATCTCCCGATAAACCTGTTCCATTTTGCATAATTTGATGTTCTCTGTTCCAAACAGTTACTCCGTTTGTATAGAAAAGCAAATTGCCGAGCGAATCTGATAAAGTTGCACAACCTTCATAATTCTTCAACTGACTGTTTGTTAAAGGCTCCGGACTTCCGGAACTAAAATCTAAACCCGCATAATTACCGAAATACCAAATGTCCGCTTCGTGCTGAGCAAACAAAGATATTTTTGCAAAAATTAAAATTGTGAAAAAAAAAATCTTCATCAGGTATTTTCGGTATTATTATTGACCTTAAAAATATGTTAAAAGTTGTAATTTGCAAAGATTAATTAAAAAAACATTCATAAAAACTCAAATATGAAAACGTCAGCTTTAATTTCAGTATTTTTGTTTTCGGCATTTACTGTTTTTTCTCAAAATAAAAATTTAGAAAAAATTGAAAAATTTTACGAAAAGGGAAAATATGAAAAGTGTATTTCAAAAGCAAAAGAGTATATTTCAGAAAACGGAAAAGATGCTGCACCTTATTACTATGCAGCCGTATCTTATTTACAGGAATATAAGATTTTGAAAGATAATTTTTCGGTAAAATCTGCCGGAAAATATTTTTATAAAGGCAAACAGAAAAAAGACAGTAAAATTTATGATGAAAAATTCAAAAATGAACTTGATACTTTTCATATTATTCTCAAAAACTATGCGGCAAATTATTACGATGCTAATAAAAAACTGAGTAAACCTTATTTCGATTACCTTGCAAAAATTTACAATGATACTTTAAAGCAATATAAAGAGCTTTTTAAAGATGAAAGCCTTAAAACAAGACCTGATGCTGAAATTGTAAGGCTTACAGAAGAAGGAAAAATTAATCAAACGGACGACAAAGGGCAAAAACAAGGCAAATGGATGAAAGTTTACCCGAACGGAAATACAGCTTACGAAGCTTATTTTAAAAATGATAAACCTGTCGGAGAATTAAAGCGGTATCACGAAAACGGAAAATTATCGGCTTTGCTTATTTATAACGAAAAAGGAGATACGGCAAATGCAAAATTTTATAACGAAAAAGGCTCTTTAATTTCGGAAGGAAAATATGCCGGAAAGAAAAAAACGGGAAGATGGATTTATTACAATAATAACGTAAAAGTAAAAGAAGAGAATTTTAAAAATGACAGTTTGCACGGCGATCAGATAATTTTTTACGACAACGGAAAAATATTTGATAAAAAAACTTACGATAACGGAACTCAAACCGGGCTTTGGCTTAAATATCACAAAAACGGACAGGTGTTTCTGAAAGCAAGAACAGAAAACGGAAAAATGGAGGGTCCGATGTTAAGGTATTATAAAAACGGAAAGATTGAAGTAAAAGGACAGTATAAAAATGATCTAAAAGACGGCAAATGGATTTTTTATGACGAAAACGGCAAAACAGATACCATAACTTTTAAAAACGGACGTGATATTAACGAAAACGAAATTGAAAAAAGAGAAAGCGAAGAGTATAAGAAAAATATTGAGAAAGGAAAACACATTGCCGACCCCGAAGACTATAAAAATAATCCGTATGATTATCCGATAAACAAATAATTTCGGTTATGAAGCATTTTAAAATTGTAAAACTTACCGGTTTCTTCTTATTTTTCGTATTATTCTCCTGTAAAACATCTTTCTATACGGAAAAGATATCTGATAGTACAGAGAAAAAAAACGGTATTATTTATGCCCTTCCTAAAACAAAAATTATCGCAGATATTGAGATAACAAAAAAAGTAAAGCAAAAAGGTATTTTTTCTGACTTTACGCATTTGTATTTCAACACTAAGAATGCGATAATGAAAAACGAAACAAAATATTTCATTTCCGATATTTCAATAACAACAACTCCGATACTCGATTCTTCCCAAATATACAGAATAGTTGCATCCGGAAACTTAAATCCTCTTCTTCTGAATTTAAGCAAAGAAAATTTTATTTCAGGAATTAATCTCAATGATATTCAGGCAGGAAAAGTAAATAACGGACAAAACTCCGAAAAAAACAACGATGCAAAAACCAACATCTCCGATTATGCCGATATTTCATTATATTCTGTCAGAGAAATACAATATGATACTCTGTATAAAGAAGTTCTGAAAGATTCGGTAATGATAAAAATTCCGGTTATACGGAAAAAAGAAGTTTATAAAAGCAAAGCGAAACAAGCAAAAGAAACAGCAAATATTATTTTTAACCTGAGAGACGACAGATACGCACTTTTAACCGGAGAAAACGACGGCAATAATTTTCCTGACGGAAATGCTTTAAAAACTATGATTAAAGAGCTTTCGGAACTTGAAAAAAAATATATGAGCCTGTTTACCGGAAAAGAATTAAAATCTAAAAAAACTTACAGATTTGAATATATTCCGGAGAACAACAGCGACAGTATTAAAAAAACATTATTTTATTTTTCTGAAAAAAAAGGAATTACTAAAGATACTTCGGAAATGCCGGTAACAATGAAAATAATAAACAATAAAACAGCACCTGAAGAAATTTTTGAAAATAAAAAAGAAATAAAAGGAATTGTATACCGTATTCCGAACAAGGCAAGTATAAAACTGGTTTCAGAAAAAAACGAACTCTGTAAAACAAGCGTTTTTATATCACAATTCGGCTCGTTAAACTTACTGCCTTCAAGTCTTTTTAAAGATAAAATAACCGTAGAATTTTACCCCGAATACGGTTCTTTGAAGCGAATATCCAAATAATGTTTTAAGATATCGGAGTTTCGTATTTATTTTTCGAGGGTTGTAAACAACAAAAAAGCCGCTTAAAAGCGGCTTTTTTGTGACCCCTCTGCGACTCGAACGCAGGACCCACGGCTTAAAAGGCCGTTGCTCTACCGACTGAGCTAAGAGGTCATTAACTATGCTTTTTTGTTAAAAGCGGTGCAAAGGTAAAAGCAAAAAATTAACTGCCAAAAAATATATCTGTTTTTTTTACTTTTTACAGAAATATTATCTTTCAAACAGCATATTTTCAATATAATTTCTGTAATCTTTAACCGAGTGTTCGATTAATTCAAGAGCTTCCTTCTTGCCGTATGTATGCGTAATTTCGCATCTGTAACCCTCTTTTCCAGGCATATCTTTATATGTAAGAAAATAATGTCTTAACCTGTCAATAACCGCATCAGGACAGTCAGTAATATCCTGATATTCACCATAAACAGCATCTCCTTTAAGAACGGCTATTATTTTATCGTCGGCTTCGTTTCCGTCAATCATCCTGAAACCGCCTATAGGTTTTGCCTGCACAAGAATATCGCCGTGAGTTATTTCTTTTTCCGTAAGAATACAAATATCCAGCGGGTCACCGTCGCCGATTATTTCCGGTCTGTTCAGTTTTTTTCTGCTTACTTCGGCTAAGTTATCTCCGCAATATGTCTGCGGAATAAATCCGTAAAGAGACGGTAAAATACTTGAAAATTTTTGAGGACGGTCGATTGTAACATAGCCGCTGGCTTTGTCAACCTCATATTTTACCGTATCGGTAGGAACCATTTCCACAAAGCAGGTCAGAACTTCGGGAGCTTCATCGCCCATTTCAATGCCGTGCCACGGATGCGACTTATATCGTAAGCCCATTAATTTTCCTATAGGGTCAAGATTTTTTTTTTGCATTACAAAGTTTATTTTGAATTATATTGCAAAGATACTTACTTAAAGCAAAGTAAGAGTAAAAAGATTTATATTTTTTCGCTTAATTCAAGCCAACGCATTTCTTTTTCATCCAATATTTTTTCTAATTCGGGGAGTCTTGCCGATTTTTCTGCAAGTTCTTTTTCCTCATAATTACCGTTATGTAAATATTTTTCAATTTCCTCTTTTTCTTTGCTCAGTATTTCAATTTCTTTTTCAAGCTGTTCAAATTCTCGTTTTTCTTTATAAGATAATTTTGCCTGTTTATCGCTTTTCTTTCGTGTTTTTATTTCCTTATTTCTGTCGGTATTATCTTTTTGAGTTTTATTTTCGGAAATATATTTGCTGTAATCGGTATAATTTCCGGGGAATTTTTTAATTTTTCCGTTACCTTCAAAAACAAAAAGCGTATCGGCAACAGCATCAATAAAATATCTGTCATGAGAGACAAACAATACAGTTCCCGAGAACTTAAGGAGATAATCTTCCAGCACCGACAAAGTCATAATATCCAAGTCGTTGGTAGGCTCATCAAGAATTATAAAATTCGGGCTTTTCATTAAAATGCTTAATAAATAAAGTCTTCTTTTTTCACCTCCGCTTAATTGGGATATATAATTAAAGTGCATATTTCTCGGAAAAAGAAAATATTCGGCAAATTGTGCTGCGGAAAGCTCTCTTCCTTTTCCGATATTTACAATTTCAGCAATATTTTTTATGTAATCAATTAAACGAATATCTTCGGTATTATCAATAGTTTTTTGCTCAAAATATCCTACGGATACGGTTTCTCCTTTCTCTGTTCTTCCGCTGTCTGCCTGTATTTTTCCTGTTATTATGTTTAAAAAGGTGCTTTTACCTGCTCCGTTATTTCCGAATATTGCAATTTTTTCTCCTTTTGAAAATTTATATGAAAAGTTATCGATTAATTTCTTTCCGTCATAACTTTTGCTTATATCAAAAATATCAATAAGCTTTTTACCGAGTCGTTTACCCTCAATATCAATATCAAATGTTTTATCCTGCGGCTTAATACTTGCTTTTTCTTTCAGCTTATAGAAATTATCAATTCTTGATTTTGCTTTTACGGCACGGGCTTGCGGCTGCCTGTTCATCCATTTTGTTTCAGTGCGCAATAAATTTTCCGCTTTTTCGGCTTCAGCAATCATATTTCTTATACGCTCTTTTCTTTTTGTAAGAAAATACGAATAATTGCCTTTATATTTATATATTTCTCCGTTATCAAGCTCTAAAATTACATTACAGACATTATCAAGAAAGTATCTGTCGTGCGTAACAAGAAGTAAGGTTAAAGACGATTTTGCAATATAGTTTTCAAGCCACTCAATCATCTCAAAATCAAGATGATTAGTAGGTTCGTCAAGAATCAGAAAATCAGGTTTATTAAGCAGTGCAGAGGCAAGAGCAAGTCGTTTTTTTTGTCCGCCGGAAAGCAACTTTACAGGTTTTTCAAAATCAGACAGTTTAAGTTTTGTCAACACGCTTTTCACATCTCTCTCAAAATCCCATGCATTTAACCTGTCCATTTCTTCGGCTGCTTTACGAATAATTTCAGCATCATTTGATTTTAAAGCATCTTCATATTTTTTAACTGCAACAGCTGTCTTATCATTCGAATTAAAAATTTGCTCCGTTAAACTCAATTCACTCTCAAAGTCTGTATTCTGTTCTAAAAAACCTATACTTAAGTTTTTTGCAAGATTTATTTTTCCGTCATCCGGAACATCTTTTCCGGTAATAATATTCAGTAAACTTGTTTTGCCGGTACCGTTTTTTGCTATCAGTGCAACTTTTTCTTTTTCATTAATTACAAATGATATATCTTCAAATAAAGTTTTGTTTCCGTATGATTTTGTCAAACTCTCCGCCTTTAATATTTCCATTTCCGTTTATAAAATTTAAAATGTCAAAAATAGGTCTAAAAGTTGAGAATATAAAGTTTTTAAAACTTCTCGCAGAAAAATAATATTTTTAAACATAGAACCATAATACACAATAATACAATTAGTTATGCTAATACAACATCTTAAATACCGTAAGGTTAAACATAAATTCGTTTTTTTTTTGTAAAATTGTGCTTATTTTCAATTAAGACCTATGCTGACAAGAATTTCCGATTTTTACGATAAAGCCGACAATCAAAAGGATGCGAAACGATTGATTTTAGCATCTGCTGCCGATGAACACTCTTTAGATGCTGTTTTCGAAGCCGAAAAAAAGAACCTTATCAGACCTGTTTTAGTGGGAGACAAAAGCAAAATTGAGAAAATACTGCACGGAAAAAAAATTGATACAAGCAAAGCAGAAATAATTAATATACCCGACAGCAACAATGCCGTAAAAGAAAGCGTAAAAATTATAAAAGAAGGTAAAGGTGATATTTTAATGAAAGGGTATACTTCAACGGCAACACTTTTAAGGGCAGTTTTGAATGAAGAATGCGGACTTAAAAATTCACCGTTACTGTCTCATTTTGCTTTTTTCGAACTTCCGGGCTATCACAAACTTATCGGACTTACGGATGTTGCAATGAATATCGCCCCGAACCTGAAAGAAAAGGCAGGTATTATCCGCAATGCCGTAAATTATATGCACAAAATAGGATATAAAACACCGAAAGTTGCCGTAATAGGAGCCGTAGAACTGGTAAATGAAAAAATGCCCGCAACACTTGATGCTGCAATTCTTTCAAAAATGGCACAAAGAAAACAGTTGCCGAGATGCATAGTTGACGGTCCTTTGGCTTTTGATAACGCAATGAGCAAGAAAAGTGCCGAGCATAAAGGAATTGTTTCAGATGTAGCCGGAGATGCCGATTTGTTAATAATGCCTGATATTGAAGCCGGAAATGTTTTGTATAAATCATTTGCTTTTTCAGGTGCTTCTTTGGCAGCTGTTATTCTCGGGGCTTCTGTCCCCATTGTGCTTACTTCCCGCTCAGATTCTGAAGAATCAAAACTTAACAGCATTGTTTTAGCGGCAATTTCATAAAATAAAATGATATAAAATTTAAATATAATTTCTGACATAAAAACATCTAAAATATCCGATATATGAGCATTTTTGAACATATGAGAAAAAATAACAGCAGGGAATTACTGTTTTTTGAAGAGCAATCATTAAAATTAAAAGCTATTATTGCTGTGGACAGCATAGTTTTGGGCCCGGCAAATGCTTCTGCAAAATTATTTCATTATAAAAACGAAGATGATGCAATTGCCGATGCATTGGATATAGCATATTACAATTCATTGCGTGCTGCTTTACTGAAAAGAGGTATGGGCGGTGCTGCCATAATTCTTATCGGAAATCCTAAAGAAGTAAAATCGGAAATGTATTTCAGGGCACTGGGTATTTTTCTTAACCGTTGGAACGGAAAATTATTTATGTCAATAAGCAAAGGAGTGTCTTACAAAGATTTAAAATACGTAAGAAAAGAATCTGAGTATATCCTCGGAATGGAAAAGGCACACGGCGGGCTGGGGCAAATATATGTTAACAGAGCAAAAGGAATGATAAAAGGGATGAAGGCAATTGCAAAGCATAAGCTTAAATCGGGAAGTTTAAAAGGACTTAAAATTGTAGTTCAGGGAGTAGGCGATTTGGGTTCGCAACTTGTCAGGCAATTAATCGAGGAAGGTGCTGACCTGACTGTTACAGATAAAATTTATGACAGAATAAAAATAGTTCAAGACCGGGTAGAAGATATTAAAATAGAAAAACCTGAAAAAATATACGAAACCAAATGTGATATTTTCTGCTCTTGTGCAGCTGAAAAGATGATTGATACAGAAGCCGTAACCAAATTAAAGTGTAAAATCTTTACCGGAGGAACAAACCAACCTTTAAAAAAACTTGAAGATATTGAAATATTAAAACAAAACGGTATTCTTTACGTTCCGGGATATATTATTAACGGAGGGGACATAATTCAAATGACAAACGAAATAGAAGGCTATAAAAACGATAAAGTAGAAAATGAGCTTGACGACATATATCGCATTGTATCCGACCTGCTTGAAGAAGCGGACACAAGCAATACCGATTTATGTAAACTTGCAATTGATAAAGCCGAAGAATACGTTACCGGAGTTTCCGCAATTAAAATGTTAAGATAATTTAAAAAAGTGCTGACAGGTAAATTTAAGATATACTGTTTTTTAATTATTGTTTTTATATCGGTTGCAGCAAAAACTTCATACGCTCAACACGATGCAGATACATTAAGAAATATATTGATAACCGAAAATCTGAAAAACGGTTTTAAAAAAATTAATATTACGTTCAACGACAGTACTTTGGAAATGTTTCATAAAGTTGAACCCGCTTATATCAACAGTATTTTTCCCGCAGATTTAGGAAATATAGGCTCTGCACATATTCCGCAAATATTCTTTAAACGCCCTGACAATTATTTTACGAAATTTATTTTTAATAAGCCGTATAAAATTTATCTTACAAATTATGAAAATGCCGTTTACTTTAATACTCGCCGTCCTTACACATCAATAATGCACACAACAAGCACAAAAGTTATTGATTTACAGACAGTAGATTTTATTCATACACAAAATGTAAACCCCGATTTTAATTTCGGGCTCAAGTATAATTTCATTTCATCTTTAGGACAGTTTCTCGACCAGGCAAACAGTTTAAATACAGTCAGCATAACTTCAAATTATAAAAAAGATAAATACTCTGTTTTTACCGCTTATATTTACAATAAATTTAAACTTCAAAACAGCGGCGGATATATTGACACTCTCGGTTTTGACACAAAAGTTCCGGAACATAATCTGAAGAATTCAAACACGCTGTTGTTTAATCAGGAACTGTCGGTAACCCAAAAATACAGTTTCGGAAAATATAAAAACCTTTCATACAGAGATACAATAATAAAAGTATTAGAACCGAAAATAAGCATATCCCACAATTTATTGCTGTCAAGAAAATACAGATTATACAAAGATGAAGAAAATTCAGAAAATACATATTACCTGAATTATTTCTACCGAGACGGTGCTGCTTATGATTCCGTTGCAATTCAATCAATGGAAAATAAAATCAGAGCAGGAAGCGAAAATATATTTGAAAAAGAACATAAATTCGGATTTTCTTTTATTTATTACAATGATTGGTACAGAATTTACAACTTCAATGATTATATCTTTTTAAATAATACACATACTTTTATTGAGAACAAAATAAGTTCGGAAATATATACGGTTAAAAACAAATATATTGATGCCGATATATATGCCGATTATTATTTCAGCGGATACAGAACTGGTGATTACAGAATTGACGGTAACTTTCACAAATATTTATTTAAAGATAAAACAAAATCGGACATAAAACTGCAACTGCAATATACAAATAAAAAACCCGACTATTTTCAAAACACTTATTACTCAAATCACTACATTTGGGAAAATGATTTCTTACCCGAAAAGCGAACAAATGCAGGATTGTCTTTTGCAATGCCGTTTTACAACTTAAAATTTGATTTAAATTCAGCATTAATAAAGAATTATATTTATTACGATATAAGCTCCGCTCCCGCACAATTCGACTCCGTAATAACGGTTACCTCAGCATCGGCAGAAAAAATTTTCAGATTAAAAAGAATTACTTTTGTGAATAAAGCAGTTTGGCAAAAATCTTCAAACGACAATATTATCAGCTTACCGGAATTGTCAATATTTCATTCAACTTACATAAATATAAAATATGAAAATACCCTGTTAGTACATCTCGGTTTCGAGTTGTACTATTCAACAGAATACAAAATGTATAATTTTAACCCTGCAACAGGTCAGTTTTATTTCGTAAACAACACAAAAAGGCTTGCCGGAAATTACCCTTACGTAACAGTATTCGCAAATATGAAGATAAAACGAAATGTTATGCTGTTTTTTAAAATGTTGCATATGAATTCTATCCTGAATCAAGATTTTTTACCGTATTACGTAAATCACTATCCTCTGCAAAATATTATGTTTAAATTCGGAGTCAGGTGGACATTTAAAAACTAAAGATATTTTCAGTTTTTTTTAAGAAAAAATTAAATTTGCACTTATGCACAATCTCATTTTTAATATAACCAAAAAAATGCTTTTTATCTCTGTTAAACAAAGAGATAATTATGTGCAGAAAGTCTTGTCTCTGTCCGGAGATAAGGCTCTTTAATTCCCGAAAACACATTTTTTCGATTCAAAGTTTCATTTTTTTAAACCTCCTAAAACAAAACAGTTATGTCTTTACCTTATGCAGAACCGTACAAAATAAAAATGACCGAGCAAATTTACAGAAGCACACAAGAAGAACGCGAACAATGGATAAAAGAAGCAAAATATAATTTATTTAAACTGAAAAGTTCGCAGGTTTACATTGACCTGCTTACCGATTCAGGCACAGGGGCAATGTCTGACAAACAATGGGCAGAAATGATGCTCGGCGACGAAAGTTATGCCGGGGCGTCATCATATTATAAAATGAAAGATGCTGTTAAAAACATATTCGGATTTGATTATTTTTTACCGGCACATCAAGGCAGAGCTGCCGAAAACGTACTTTTTTCGGCAATGATAAAAGAAGGGGATATAGTTCCGGGCAATTCGCACTTTGATACCACTAAAGGGCATATAGAATTTCGCAAAGCAAAGGCTGTCGATTGCACCATAGATGAAGCCTTTGACACTACGTTAAACCATCCTTTCAAAGGAAATATAGACTTAAACAAACTTGAAAATGTTTTAAAAAATAATCCTAAAGAAAAAATTCCTTTAATAATTGTAACAATCACCAATAACTCGTCCGGCGGGCAACCGGTATCTTTACAAAATATGAAAGGCGTAAAATATCTTGCCGACAAATACGGAATACCTGTCTTTTACGATTCTGCAAGATTTGCAGAAAATGCATATTTCATAAAAATAAGGGAAGAAGCATATAAAAACAAAACCATTAAAGAGATAGTAAAAGAAATGTATAAATATGCAGACGGTATGACAATGAGCAGCAAGAAAGATGCCGTTGTGAATATGGGCGGCTTTTCGGCAATGAGAGATGAAAATTTATATAAAAAAGCATCTGTTTATAACATAATGTTTGAAGGATTTATAACTTACGGAGGAATGTCCGGCAGAGATATGAATGCTTTAGCTCAAGGCTTGTATGAAAACACAGAGTTTGAAGCATTGGAAGCAAGAATAAAACAAGTTGAGTACTTGGGAAATAAACTTATAGAAGCCGGTATCCCCGTTCAACATCCGATAGGCGGACACGCTGTTTTTATTGATGCAAAAAAATTTCTCCCGCAAATATCCAAAGAAGAATATATCGCACAAACAGTTGCCGTAGAACTGTATATAGTCGGCGGTATCAGAGGGGTAGAAATAGGAACCGTTTTAGCAGACAGAGACCCTATTACCCGCAAAAACCGATATCCCGAACTTGAACTCGTGCGTTTAGCAATTCCGAGAAAAACATATACAAACAGCCATATGGATTATGTAGCAGCTGTTTGTAAAAAAATATATGATACGCGACACGAAGCAAAACACGGATTGAGAATAACATACGAAGCACCGATTATGAGACATTTTACAGCCGAATTTGAAAAAATTAAATAAACTTGAAAGATTTAACAAAAGGTAAGGAACGAAATTTAATTCTGAAATTTGCATTGCCTATGCTGTTAGGCAGTGTATTTCAGCAACTGTATAATGTTGTCGACAGCATAATAGTAGGACATTACATAGGAAAAGACGCATTATCTGCCGTAGGTGCATCTTTTCCTGTCTTCTATGCCCTCATTTCACTTGTAATCGGTTTAGGCTCCGGAGCCGGAATTGTAATTTCTCAATATTACGGAGCAAAACAAAACGATAAAGTACAAATTGCCGTTGATACAATGTATATTTTTATGTTTGTATCCTCGCTTATTATAACATTTTTCTGGATAATTTTCATAAAAGACATATTTCTGTTACTGAAACTGCCTCCGGAAATTATGAAAGATGCAGAACTTTACCTGACAATTACGCTCGGAGGACTTATAATTGCTTTCGGATATAACGGCACTGCATCAATATTCAGAAGTTTAGGAGACTCAAAACGTCCCTTATATTTTATGATTATTTCTACGGTTACAAATATTATTCTTGATTTATTGTTCGTAGTTTATTTTAAATGGGGTATTGCAGGTGTAGCAATCGGCACTGTCATATCACAAGCCGGAGCATTCGCCTCAGCGGTAATATACATTAACAGAAACCATAAAATTTTGAAAATCAGATTTCTGCATCTTAAATTTGACAAAGACATAATGTTCAAAAGTTTTCGTATCGGAATACCTTCCGGCTTACAACAATTATTCGTAGCATTAGGAATGACGGCAATACTGGCAATAGTAAACGGTTTCGGAACTTCTGTTATTGCTGCATATACCGTTGCCGGAAGAATCGATTTTTTTGCTATTATGCCGGCAATGATTTTTGCTCAGGCACTGACATCTTTTACCGGACAAAATATGGGAGCAGGTAAAATTGACAGAGTAAAAAAAGGTTTTCGTTCTGTGATGATTATGTCAATAACAGTCTCCGTAGTGCTCAGCATAATAGTTATAACAGGCAGCAGAGTTTTAATGAAACTTTTTACTCCCGATGAAGATGTTATAACAGAAGGTATGCATTACCTCAGAATAGTAGCTCCGTCTTACGTATTATTTGCAATAATGTTCTCTTTTACAGGAGTTTTCAGAGGCGCAGGTGACACTTTAATCCCGATGTTCATAACATTATTTTCCCTTTGGATAATCAGAGTTCCTTTTGCCTATTATCTTTCAGCCGATTACGGAACAACCGGAATTTGGTACTCAATACCGTTAGCCTGGTCATCCGGCTTACTTTTTTCTCTCATATATTATTTCACGGGGCGATGGAAACGAAAAGCTGTCGTAAAAATACCGCTGACTGACTTTTAGCCGTTTTTTTTTGATTTAATAAAAGTATTTTCTTAATTTGTATAAATTAAGTTTTTTTACTAATACATTTAATGCAACTTTTTTCGCTGAAATTATGTCTTGTTTAAGATTATCATACCTTTGTTAAAGTTAAAATAATACAAATGAAACTTCGATTGATATCCTATATTACTGTTCTGTTATTAAGTATCTCAAATTATGCTTACTCTTCAATCGTTACCGGTAAAAATGTAAATTCTAAACCTCTGGCTTTAACACTGGATTCTATTGTTACCACTGATGTTACAACTTGCTACGGCGGTAATAACGGAACAATTACAATTTATGTTTCGGCAGGAACGTCACCCTATCAATATTCAATTGACGGCGGGGTTACATATCAGGCTTCAAATTCTTTTACAAACTTAGCATCAGGAGTTTATTCGGTTTTTGTCAAAGATTTTTTTAATGTTATAGTTTCGGATGTTGCTTTTATAAATCAGCCTTCGGAAATATTAATAAGTAATGAAACCTATACCGATGTAACGGGATGTTACGGAAATACAAACGGAACAATTACAATAACCGCATCCGGGGGAACCGGAGCATTGGAATATTCGATTGATAACGGGTTAAATTATTTTTCTAACGGAGGAAGTTTTACGGGACTTGCAGCCGGAACTTACAATGTAAAAGTAAGAGATGCAAATTCATGTGTCAAATCAGGGTCCGCAATTACCGTAAGCCAGCCGCTTGAACTTGTTATTACAGCCGAAAATAAAACTGACGTAACAGGTTGCAACGGCGACAACAACGGTATTATAGACATTATAACAACCGGCGGAACCCCGACGATAATGTATTCAATTGACGGAGGAACAACTTTTTCATCGGGACATTACTTCTCATCCCTTTCACCGGGTACTTATCAAGTTCAGGTTCAAGATGCTAACGGATGTACAACCTTAGGAAGCAACTTAACAATAACCGAACCCGCTGCCGTTACAATAAACTCTCAAATTGTTTCTGATGTTTCAACTTGTTTCGGCGACCACACCGGAAGTATAACCATAAACGCATCCGGAGGCACGGGAACATTGTATTATTCTATAGACGGAGCTACAAATTACTATGATAACGGAGGTATTTTCACAAACTTATATGCCGGAACATATATTGTTGTAGTAAAAGACGATAACTTATGCACAGTTAACGGAGACACTTTAACTGTAGGACAACCGTCTCAAATTATAATTGACTCTGAAACTAAAAGTGATGTATCAACTTGTTTCGGAGATTCTACAGGACAAATAACGATTACTGCACACGGCGGAATTGCTCCGTTGGAATACTCCGTTAACTCGGGAACGACATTTCAGGCAAGCAATGTTTTTAATAACTTACCGTCAAACTCATACAGCACAGTAGTTAGAGATGCTAACGGGTGTTCTGTTACGGGGCAAAGCCACTTAATAGGACAACCGCCTTTACTTCTTATAAATGATGTTAACACAACTGACGTTTCGACCTGTTACGGCGGTAATGACGGAACAATACACATAGTAACGAACGGAGGAGGAACTCCTGCTTATGAATTTTCAGTTGACGGAGGAGCTTCATATTTTCCGGGCAATGATTTTACTGCTTTGACAGCCGGAATTTATGACGTGATTGTAAGAGATGCAAACGGATGTACCGACACATTCACAACCAATACCGTTCAAATTTTTGAACCGCCTCAATTAGTTATAAACTCAGAAACAGAATCAGACCCTGCTTGTTTCGGAGGAACCGACGGCTCTATAACAGTAAATGCTTCCGGCGGAACGGGACAGATAACATATTCTTATGATAATGGTAACACTTTTTTAACAAATAATATCCTTTCCGGATTATCTGCAGGAATAACATATAATATTGTTGTAAGAGATGCACACGGTTGCGTTACAGCAGGAGGTACTCATATTTTAGGGCAACCGTCAGAACTCATTATAGATTCTATTGTTAAACAAGATGTTAACGACTGCTATGGCGGAACAAACGGTTCGATTACAATATATGCCCGCGGAGGAACACCTGTGCTGCAATATTCTGTTGACGGTGAAATAACCTATCAAACTTCAAATATTTTTTCAGGTTTATCCGCAGGGAATTATCAAACTTTTGTAAAAGACGGAAACGGCTGTAAAACAGTCGGCAGCTTAATAAATATAAATCAACCTGACATTTTACAGGTTTCATATCAGTCTAAAAAAGATATTTTAGGCTGCAAAGGTGATTTAACAGGAGAAATTCACATAGACTATCTCGGCGGAACAGCACCTGTAGAATACTCAATTAACGGAGGAACAACATACTTCTCAAACAACGGAGATTTTACCGGGCTTCCGGCAGGAAGTTATGATATTATTATAAGGGATGCAAACGGTTGCACGGCAACAGGTAATCCGGTTACAATTACGGAACCTGACGAGCTGATTCTTTCCTTGGCGGACAAACAAGATGTTTTGTGTTACGGTGATGCTACGGGATATATAAATTTGACATCCTCCGGCGGACAACCGGGATATTCTTTTTCAATTGATAACGGTGTAACTTACAGCTCCGGTTCTTTTTTCAGCGGTTTAGTTACGGGAAGCTATCAAACATATGTAAAAGACATTTATAACTGCATAAAGCCAGGACCCTTAGTTACCGTTAATCAACCCGACTCTTTATCTATAGACTCTGTAATTGTCGGGAACATTGACGGCTGTTACGGAGACAATGACGGTACTATTACCGTCTATGCTTCCGGAGGGGTTCTTAATTATATGTATTCCGTAAATCAGGGAGACTCTTATTTTGATAACGGAGGTATTTTTACGAATTTGTCTCCGGGTAATTATTACATAACAATTTATGACGCAAATGTTTGTCAGGCATTTTGGTATGATAATACATTAAATTGGGATACTGTTAAAATAACTCAGCCTTCGCGTGTTCAAATTACGGATATTCAAACCCAAAATATTTCCTGTTACGGTGATAATAACGGTATTATTACAATTACAGCTTCCGGAGGAACCGGAACTCTGCATTATTCAATTGACGGAGGAATAACTTTTCCGAACATTACAGGAACTTTTTCAGGCTTAACGGCAGGCGATTATATTGCAAAAGTTACTGATGATAATAATTGTACCGGCAACTCTTATAATATTTCAATTTACGAACCGGACTCTCTGATGATCACCGGTATTATTGCCGAAGATGAGCAGTGTGTCGGGTCAGGCGACGGAACAATTACCGTTAATACATCCGGCGGAACATACCCTTTTGAATTTTCTGTTGACGGAATAAACTGGCAAAGTGAAAAAACTATAACAGGTTTGATTCCGGGAACATATTCTGTTTATGTCAGAGATGTAAATCTATGCTCTGTTTCCGGAGGTCCCGTAACGATAGGTTCACCGGAAGACCCTTCCCTTTTTAACGTTAGTGATTCCATCGGTTGCAGCCCTCTTACAGTCCGGTTTACCAGAACAACACCGGGAACAACATACCTTTGGGATTTCGGTGACGGAACAAGCGTTACGCAAAATGAGCCGGTTCATACTTTTATTAACGAAACATTAAATCCTGTTGATTATACGGTTACAGCTTATTCTGCTTCGCCAAATAATTGTTTGGATACTGCACAAAGAATCATAAGAGTATATCCGCAGCCGCAATTAGTTTTTACGGCTTCACCGGAAACCCTTTATTTCCCGCAAGCAACGGTTACAATAGAAAATCAAAGTCCGGGAGGCTATACAAATTATTTTTGGGATTTCGGAGACGGAACTACAACAACTGATGAACAGCCGGGCTCCCACACTTATCCCGACTGCGGAAGCTATGACATTACTTTATCGGCAGATAATGTCTGGTGTTCGGATACGATTACTAAAACCATTCTCGTTACGGCAAGGCAACCTGAAGCAATATTCAGTGTTGACACCACACAATCTTGTGTGCCTGTTACAATAAATTTTGATAATCAATCATTATTCATTGATACTTTTGAATGGAATTTGGGAGACGGAACGATTATATATGATGACAATTTCTCTTATACTTACAATACTCCCGGCGAATATAATGTTACTCTTAATGTAGCGGGTTATTGTAACACTTACGACTCTTCTGATACCGTAATTTATGTCTATCAAAGTCCTGTTGTTAATTTTGACGTTATTCCGGATACGGTAATGCTGCCGGGGCAGCCCATACATTGCAGCAATCAAAGTTCTGATGATGCTGATTTATTTTATTGGGAATTCGGGGACGGAGGCACCTCCGAAGATGAAAATCCCATCTATATTTATACGGCTCCGGGTACTTATGACATTAAACTTACCGTAACATCCGTAAATAAATGTGTTGATTCCCTGACTTTAACCGCTCAGGTTATAGTTCTTCCGGAAGGACATATAGAATTTCCGAATGCTTTTACTCCTAACGGAGACGGAAATAATGATATTTTCGGAGCTTCATCTTACGAATCGGTAAAAACCTTTGAGATGTATATTTATAACAGGTGGGGCGAGCAAATGTTTTATACCGATGATATAACGAAAGGTTGGACAGGCTTTTTTAACGGTAAACTCGTGCTGCAAGATGTCTATGTTTGGCGGGCAAGCGGTGTTTTTCTTAACGGAACACCTTTTGAGATTGCCGGAAGCGTTACTTTATTAAGGTAAAATAACATAATACCGAAAAAACTTTACTCACTGTTCAATAATTCTGACCTCTGTTCGGCGGTTTAACTGTTTACCCTCGGGAGTTGAATTTGAAGCAACGGGTTGTGTCTCTCCGTAGCCTTTAGCAATAAGTCTGTTTCCCTGCACTCCTTTTTTTATAAGGTAGTTTCTCACTGTTTCTGCACGTCTTTGAGATAAAACCAGATTTTTATCAGCATCTCCGTCGCTGTCAGTATGTCCGGCAAGTTCAATTTTTAAAGTCTTTTTATATTGCATAAACTCTGCAAGCTCATTTAAAGATTTGTAAGAACTTGGTTTTAAAATTGCTTTACCCGTATCAAAATGCACATCTTTCAGAGTGTAAGTTTTAGGAAGTTCGTATGAAATAACAATATCAAATTCCATATCATAGTCTGCATCGGCAATATTAACTGCCGTATAATTCATATCCTGATCGAACGATTTAATTTTAATTTCATACTCAGAACCGTTAGGTAACGTAATTTTAAATTTCCCCTTATCATCCGAAATTTCTGAGTATATTTTACCTGTTTTTTTACTGACAAAATAAATCTTATCTCCCGGACTCGGATTTTTTTTCATATCAGTTACTGTTACATTAAGCACAGAATAATGGGCCGTATTTTGAGAAATTCCGCTAAATGTTAAAAATATGAAGGTAATTACCGATATCTTTTTTAAAGTACTCATAATCTTTGATATTAATATTCCGTAAATATAACCATACAATTTTTAAAGGACAAGTAATTTCATCACAATGAAAAAAATCAGATAAAGGCAAAAGGATTTTTATTAAAATGTTACTAACTTATAAAACGTTATTTATAAATTATAAATTAAAATATTATATTATGAGTTACTACATAAGCAAAACAGTTAATACAGATTTTGAATCTGCAACACAAAAAATTACGGAAGAGTTAAAAAAAGAAGGATTCGGCATTGTGTCTCAACTTGATACACATAAAATTTTTAAAGAGAAACTTAATACATATTTCAGACCTTACAGAATTTTAGGTGCATGCAACCCTTCATTTGCATTACAGTCCATAAATTCAGAAGACAAAATAGGCGTTCTTCTGCCTTGTAATATTTTGATTCAGGAAAAAGACGGCAAAACAGAAATTGCAATTATAGACTCTGCAGCAATGACAGAGAACCTGAACAATCCTGATATGGCAGAGATTTCAAAAAAAATATCAAAGAAGCTTAAGAGTG
>JALSMF010000140.1 GCA_026987795.1 Bacteroidales bacterium | reverse complement strand
AATGAAAGATTGCAGAAGCGAAGGGAGCTTTTCTTTTTTGTTCATATAAGTAAATGTAAAAATTTTCAGACATTCCGCAAAGCCGAGAACTTTGACAATTGCAGATTTATTCAAAGTAATTTTTTACGGAATAACCGGCATCTTTCAAAAACCTGTCTTTTTTCATTAACTCCAAGTCGCCGGCAACCATTTCTTTTATTAAATCGTTAAAAGAATACTCCGGTTTCCATCCAAGCTTTGTTTTTGCTTTTGTCGGGTCTCCTATAAGCAAATCTACTTCTGCAGGGCGAAAATAGGCAGGGTCAACCTTTACGACAATTTTTCCTTTTTGAAGATTCTTGCCGTAATCTCCGGAAACGGACTTTATTATTCCGACTTCATTTTTTCCTTCTCCTTCAAACTCTAACTCTGCACCGACTTCTCCGAATGATGTTTTTATCAGATCTCTTACCGATGTTGTTTTTCCCGTTGCTATAACAAAATCTTCCGGAGTATTTTGCTGCATCATTAAATACATTGCTTTTACATAATCCTTTGCATGTCCCCAATCTCGTTTTGCAGAAAGATTTCCGACATATAAAGTATCTTGTAACCCGAGAGCTATTTTTGCCGTTGCACGGGTTATTTTTCTTGTAACGAATGTTTCTCCGCGTATCGGAGATTCATGGTTAAACAAAATACCGTTACAGGCAAACATACCGTAGGCTTCTCTGTAATTTACGGTAATCCAATAAGCATAAAGTTTTGCAACACCATACGGACTTCGCGGGTAGAACGGGGTTGTTTCTTTTTGCGGAACTTCTTGGACTAATCCGAACAACTCACTTGTTGAAGCCTGATATATTTTCGTTTTATCAATTAAATTTAACAACCTTACGGCTTCTAAAATTCTTAATGTTCCTATTCCGTCAGCATTTGCTGTATATTCCGGGGTTTCAAAGCTTACCTTTACATGGCTCATTGCTGCCAAGTTATAAATTTCGTCAGGTTGGATTTCCTGAATTATTCTTATGAGGTTTGTAGAATCGGTGAGATCTCCGTAATGCAGAATAAAGTTTCTGTTTTCTACATGAGGATCAAGATAAAGATGGTCTATTCTGTCGGTATTAAAAAGAGAGCTTCTTCTTTTAAGTCCGTGAACGATATATCCTTTTTTAAGGAGAAATTCAGCCAGATAGGCGCCGTCTTGCCCTGTTATTCCTGTTATTAGTGCGGTTTTCGACATATTCAGTATAATAAATTTCAGATAAAATTAAACTTCAAAAATATAAAAATAACAATAGTTTGTATCATTTAAAACCGGGCAATTTTAAAAATTATAAAATTAACTTCCGCTTTTACCGTTATATTTAATATTTTTACGCGGTTAAAAACATTATATCTGATTTTTAATAAAAATAAACAGATGAACAAATACAAAGATGATGTTGAAGCGGTTGATGCTTTAAAAAACATTTATGAGAAATTTTCGGAAGAAATAAAAAAAGTAATTTTCGGACAAGACGACATAGTTAAAGAAGTTTTAATTTCAATATTCAGTAACGGACATTGTCTTTTAGTCGGAGTTCCGGGCTTGGCAAAAACCCTGTTGGTTAATACATTAGCTCGGGTTTTGGGGCTTGAATATAAAAGGATTCAGTTTACCCCGGACTTAATGCCTTCAGATATTACGGGAACGGAAATATTAGACGAAAACAGGAAGTTTAAGTTTATAAAAGGACCTTTATTCGCTAATATTATTCTTGCAGATGAAATAAACAGAACTCCGCCGAAAACACAAGCAGCTTTACTGGAAGCGATGCAGGAAAGAAACGTAACTGCAGGACGTGTAAAATACGAACTTGCAAAACCGTTTTTTGTTTTGGCAACACAAAATCCGATAGAACAAGAGGGAACATACCCGTTACCGGAAGCACAGCTTGACAGATTTATGTTTAATATTTGGCTGGACTACCCCGCATTTGAAGATGAACTCACGATAGTTAAAGAGACAACATCAAATAAAAATGTTGAATTAAACACTATTTTAAAAGCTGAGGATATTATTTATTTTCAAGAACTCATAAGACGTATCCCCATAAATGAAAATGTTTTGAAATTTGCCGTAAACCTTTCTGCAATTACAAGACCGAAAACTGAAAAAGCTCATGAATGGGCAAACTCTTATCTGGAATGGGGTGCTGGTCCCAGAGCATCGCAGTACTTGGTTGTGGGAGCAAAGGCACACGCTGCTGTTACAGGAAAATACTCGCCGGACATTGAAGATGTTAAAGCAATAGCCCATGCTGTTCTTCGCCATCGTATAGTAAGAAACTACAAAGCGGAAGCAGAGGGTATTTCCGTTGATGACATAATAAATAAATTTTTGTCAGTTAATGTATAAAACGCTGATAACAATACTGCTTATTTTTATTTTTAACTCAATTTTTTCTCAAACAAAAATTGATTTTGATTCAAAGTTCCTTTTTACAACAAAAGAACTGGGACCGGATATTAAGGTCTTAATTGACAGTGTTGTGTTTAAGCACGAAAATTCTGTAATGTTTTGTGACAGTGCATTATTTAATTACGAGACTGACTATTTCGATGCTTTCGGAAATGTCAGAATTATAAAACCCGGAAAAGACCTTAAAGATACTGTTTTTTTATTCGGAGACACTCTTCATTATTCCGGAAAAGAAAAATATGCCCGTGTCAGAAATAATGTTATATTAAAAAAAGACAGTTTACTGTTGGAAACAGACAGTTTAGATTACGACTTAGCTAAAAATATAGGTTACTACTTTAATAACGGTGTTACCGTAAACGGAAAAGATACATTAAAGAGTGTTTTCGGATATTACTATGCAGATGACAACGAATTTTTTTTTAAGAAAAATGTTGAGGTAATAAATCCGAGGTTTAAAATGTTCTCTGATACATTAAAACACAATACTAAAACAAAAATTTCTTACTTTATCGGACCAACGGATATTATAAGTGATTCAAATTATATTTACTGCGAAAACGGGTGGTACGACCATAACAATAACATATCACAATTCAATAAAAATGCGTTTTTTAAAAATAAAGAACAAAAATTACAAGGAGACAGCCTTTACTATAACAGGAATTCCGGTGTAGGTAAAGCTTTCAAAAACGTAACTTTTAAAGACAGTCTTCAAGATGTCCTGCTCAAGGGAAACAAAGGTTTTTATAATGAAAATACCGGTTTTTTTCTTATGACGGACAAAGCCGTGTTTATACAGGTTGCCGAAAATAACG
>JALSMF010000139.1 GCA_026987795.1 Bacteroidales bacterium | reverse complement strand
TGCTGCCGTCATCAACAAAAATACATTCAAATTCAAGATTATTTAAAACCCTGCATATTTCCTGATACAGAGGTAAAATATTTTTTTCTTCGTTGTATGCCGGTATTACAATGCTTAATTTCATTAAGGTAAAATTAAACTTTATTTTGAAATGTAGTAAATTTTCAAGCTGTCAATATAAAATTCTTTATTTTCGGGATTTTTAAGGAAAATTTCCAAGCTGTCGTTTTTTGAATAATTTTCCGGAAAATTAAGTGTCAGATACAGTTTGCACCGGCGATTCGGAACGGTGCTGTAATCGGTATTAATTTCTGCTTTTGAATTTTTTATTTTACATGCGAGCTTGGCTCCGGTTATTGAATCTTTATAAAATACGAACGTTTCAATTGTTATTTTTTTGATGTTTTTTTGTTTTGCTTTTTTCAAATTTTCTTTAAACAATGCGATTTCCTGCTTGTTGATGCCGAAAAGTTTTATTTTACTCGGTGAGTTAATATCTTTTTTATAAACATAGTTTGCGGGTTTGTAAATATCGTTAATTTTAATGTTCGGATTATATTTTTTTATGACTTTATCGGCAGCAATTTTATCGGCAATTTCATTTGACAGGCGAATTGCACTTTCTTTTTCCAAGTGACTGCCGTCAAAAGAAAAATAGTGTTTCTCGATATTAATCCAACAGCCGCCGGCATTTAAAAAACCGTTTATAAATTTTTTGTTGTCGAAACCGGAGAGATTTTTTTCAAGTTCGTTCATATTTGCGGAAGAAGGCGGGAAAAATCCGTAAACCGTAATTCCTTCCGTTTTCCATTCGCTGACTTTTTTATATAAATTTTGAATCAGTTTTTTGTTAACAGTTGTTTTTGTAAATTGACTTTTATAACTTTTTAACGCTCTGTAGGGAATGGGGCTGTCGTACCATGAGGCAATCCAGCCGTCGTTTATATTAAATTCCTGACGGTAATCGTTATATTTTTTATTACTGAGTTTTTTTCTGATTTTATACGGTGTTGTGGGTGCAAAAAAAAGTTTTACGGGAAACAGGTATTCATATTCTAATACCTCTTCTTTTTTTCTGTTAAGAACACGTTTAATATGCCCGTTATTTGCAGCTCTGTCTGTCAATGATACCGGTGTTATGCCGAGAATTATTATTTTGTTCGGACTTTTTTTGTCAAGATGTTTATCAATAAGGTCGAATAAAAGTTTGCTGTGCCCGCCCGAAGAAAATCCCAGATTTAATGCTTTAAGATTTAATTTTTTCCCGATTATTTCGGCAGAAACTCCTCTGTAAACTCTCGAATCGCCGGCAATAACAAGGTTGTATTTTTCTGTCGTAAAGACTTTATGAACAAAAAGAGCTTTATAATTTTCATCATCCATTTTATTATCGGTAACTAATGCGATAATTACGGCGAAAATTAATGATAAAAGTAAAGTTAATATGACTTTTTTGTTAAACATAAAGTTTTAAAATTGAAAATATATAAATTCTTGCCCTTTTCCCCGTAAAAATATAATTGCCGAAATCAAAATTATTAAGTAAGCGGGTTCAATTATTTTTCTGTAAACAGAATTCATATTCAAATTATACGACCATTTTTTTATGTTAAAGAAATAGTATGCTTCAATTAAAATTCCTACGGAAATATAAAAAATACCGTTTATAAACCAATTTTTATTTACGTCAAAATCTATTGAAAAATTAAAATTAAGCAAATATTTAATAATATTTACGGCTTGATGAAAGGATTCGGCACGAAAAAATACCCATGCAATCATAACTTGAAAAAGCAGGAGCATAAGGGCGAGTATTTTTCCTCCGGGAATTTTTAGAAACAGTTTCGGAAGTTTAAAAATGCGTTCCAAACTTAAGAAAAAGGCATGTAAAGCCCCCCAAATTACGAATGTCCATGCCGCACCGTGCCAAAAACCGGAAACAATCATGGTTATCCACATATTTATATGGCTTCGTATTTTTCCTTTTCGCGAGCCGCCGAGCGGTATGTAAACATAATCGCGAAACCATGTTGAAAGTGAGATGTGCCAGCGTGTCCAAAATTCTTTTATGGATGTTGAAATATACGGGTGGTTGAAATTTATTCTGAAATGAAAACCCATCCATTTTGCCAGCCCTCTTGCAATATCGCTGTATCCGCTGAAATCGAAATATATTTGAAATGCAAAACCGATAATTGCAATCCACCAGAAAATAGTTGAATGCGAAGTGTTGGAATCGTTAAAAGCATAGTTTACAAGCGGTGCAATATTATCGGCAAGGACAACTTTTTTGAAAAATCCGATTAAAATAAGTTTCAGTCCGTTCCAATTTTCGATGTTTGAAACTTTTTTTACGCGTGTTAATTGAGGTAATAAATCTCTGGCTCGTACAATCGGTCCGGCAACAAGTTGCGGAAACATGGCAAGGTAGGAGAAAAATTGCAGAATATTATTTGTGGGTTTCAGGCGGTTGCGATATATGTCGATGGTGTAACTCATTGATTGAAAGGTGTAAAAACTTATACCTACGGGAAGAATAAGCATAAATTCGGGAATTTTACTTTTCAAATCAATTATAATTCCGAAATGAGATAAAAATAAACTGATATTTTCGGCAAAGAAAGTGCTGTATTTGAATGCTGCCAAACTTCCGAGATTCCCGATTAAGGACAAAATAAGAAACAGTGTTTTATATTTCGGTTTTTTTACAATTAATTTCCCGGCATAGAAATCGATTAATCCGCTTCCGATAATCAAAAATAAAAAACGCCAATCCCACCAACCGTAGAATATAAATGACGCAATTGTAAAGAACAGCCATCGATAATTGTTTTTCAGCTTGTTTACAAAGGGTAGTAAGCTGAAAAAAAGAAAAGCAAAAATTAAAAAAATTAACGAATTAAACAGCATTTACGAGTTTGTTTTCAGGAGGCAAAAATAGATAAGTATTTTAAAGTTCAAAAACAGAAGTGAAAAGTTATTGTCCTACAATTAAGAAATCTCCGCTGACGGAAAAAACTCCGAAGTAACCCAAAGCATTATTTGATATATTACTTACGGGGTTATAGGGAGTTCCGGAATCATGAAAATTTTCACTCACAATTTCGGCATAAGTGTAAAGGTATTCGTAAACAGACCTGTCGCAACCGAGAATAAGAACTGCTGCCGTGTCGTTTATTTGAAAAGTTTCGTTATAGAATTTATATTCAAAATTTGTTCCGTCGGTGTATGTGTCTTCAAATAAGTATATTTCAAAGCTTCTTCGT
>JALSMF010000138.1 GCA_026987795.1 Bacteroidales bacterium | reverse complement strand
AATAACATTTTCATTATTTATAATTATTTCATCATTATCGGAAAAAGAATTGACAACTAATTCTATGATATTATATAATTTTCTTGCATCGCCTCCGGAATGTAAAAACAGGGCGTCTGTTTCGGCAATTTTGATGTTTTTATTTTTTAGTATGAGGTCGAAATTTACGGCATTGTGTAAAAGCTTTTCTAAATGTTTAATTTCTAACGGTTTTAATATATACACCTGACACCTTGAGAGCAGCGGTGAAATGACCTCGAAGGAAGGGTTTTCAGTAGTTGCTCCTATCAGGGTTATTATGCCTTCTTCGACTGCAGCCAGTAAAGAGTCTTGTTGTGATTTGCTGAAGCGATGTATTTCATCTATAAACAAAACAGGATTCGGGCGGGAAAAAAAGGATTGGCTTTTGGCTTTTTTTATAACCTCTCTTACATCTTTTACTCCGGAGCTTACGGCACTGAGGGTGTAAAACGGACGCTCAAGAGTTGCCGCAATAATTTTTGCAAGTGTTGTTTTTCCTGTTCCGGGCGGTCCCCATAATATAAAAGACGGTAAATTACCGGACTCGATAACTTTACGCAGTACGCTTCCTTGTCCGACAAGGTGTTCTTGCCCGACATACCCTTCTAATGTTTTGGGTCTTAATCTTTCTGCCAGCGGTAATTGTCTGATAGTTTTATTTTTTTTTAGTTATTCCAATACCCCATTATGTCTGCATATTTGACTTTAACGGTATTTTTAACTACTCTTCTGGATGTTTTAAATTTTTCTTTAAAAGAATTTTCATCGTATTTATCGGATGTTTTATTTGAATGAGGAAATGGTATATTCGGTATGTCTTTTCCCAAAAACGTGCATAATTTTTCCCATTCGTCACCTTCAGAAAAGTTCATAACCAACAGTTTGCCGGGTTTGTCTTTAAAATATTCCGTTACGTCTTTATTGTGTTTTCGGTAACGGGCAATTGCTGTTTTTTTATTTTTAAATAAACCGTTTCCTCTTCCGTAAATCCATTCATTTTGAGGTCTGATATAGTTGCCGAATTGTTTTTTTGCACTTTTGAACCAGCTTTCTTCATCTCTTATTGTCAATATAAACTTACTTTCCGGAAAATGTCTGTATAATTCCTTATACAAAATACACCAAGGTACGTCTTCCAGTGCATCGTATTTCTCGGCATAGTTAAGAACTTTGTGCATTTTTCCGCTGATAACGGGAATAATCATTCTCGGAGTAACGCCTTTAACTTTATAGCCGAGTATTTTGAGGGCATTGCCTAAGGTTGTGGTTCCTGTTTTATGAAATCCGATACCGATTATTTTATTTTTTTTCATATTAAACGCTGAGGAATAAAAAAGACTGCCTGAAAAAGACAGCCTTAAAACAGTTTTTTTCGTATATTAATTTTGTTTCATCTCGTCTGTTACTTCCAGTTGATTTCCGTTTTTATCATACACAACTATAAATGCATCCGGAACGGCAGTTCTCATCAATCTGTCTCTGAATGCCGCAGCTTGCGAGTATGCAGAAAATGATTTTACTCTGTATTTATAAAAACCGCCGGAGTATTCTTGCTCTATTTCAGAAGTATTTGAATATTTTGCGGCAAGTTCATATTTCGGCAAAGGTGTGCGTGATGCTGCAATTTGAATTTTAAAAGTATAGTCTGATTTTATTACAGGTTTATTTTTTTTCTCTTGTTCAGCTTGTAATTGTTTTATCATTTGTCGTGCTCTGCTTACAAATTTTCCGGAAGGAAAGTTGTCAATATAATCTTGATATGATGCTATAGTGTTAATACTTTGAGCTGCAGCCCATGCTTTATTGTCTTTTTCGTCTGCTTCTTTCTTTCGTCCTTGATTAAGAACAATATCCAGAGCTTCAGTTTGTTTAGAGTAAGCATCTTCTCTTAAACTTTTGGCACTGCTTATTGCACTGTTTAGCTTTGAGGAAGAAAGTTTTTTTAAGTATTTACTGTCCCCGATTTTTTTGTTATATTTTGACATTTTCTTTCCGGCATCATCTAATAATGATTGAGCATCTTCGTTTAAGGCTTTTGCTTCAGATTCGTCTCCGTCATCATAAAATGTTGATTTCGAAATAATATCGGAATAAACACCATAGGCTTCTTTATAGGCTCTCAGATAGTCTTTTTCTGCCTGAATTCTAAATTTTTTAGCTTCCCATATTTTCTTTTCGTATTTTTTCTTTTTCTTTTTTTTCTTTTCGTATTTTTTTTCAACAGCTTCTGCTTTGCTGATTTTTGATTCGGCTTTATTAACGTACTTCTCGGCTTTTTCCAGTGCTGCAGACTGCTCGGCAGATATCAGAGAGGATGCCGGAGAGTAGGACAGGCTTTGTGCGTTTATCTGTATTGACAAAAAAACAAAAAAAAGTCCGACTGTTAAGATTTTTATAAGTTTCATAATTTACGGTTTAATTAAATATTACGGTTTTTGACCTGCAATTATTTTGCCGGCAATAAATAAAATTATTTCTAATACAAAAATAACAATTAATATACTAACAATCAAAGCATTTTAGTAAAAATTTTTAATATATCCCGACGGGTGCAGGTTTATTTTACCCTTCCGGGGTTTTTATTTATAAACTCTTTCCAGCTTTTTGCTGCACCTTTAACCGAATAATTATTTTGATAATGATGGCATACGGCAACTGCCAGACCGTCGGTAGCATCGAGCTTTGCAGGGATGTTGTCGAAATTTAAGGTGTTCTTTAAAAAAGCGGCAACCTGTTCTTTTGATGCATTTCCGTTTCCGGTTACGGCAAGTTTTATTTTACGGGGCGAATATTCGTAAACGTCTAAATTTTTTGATAAGGCAGCAGCAATAGCGACTCCTTGTGCTCGTCCTAATTTCAGCATTGACTGAACATTTTTTCCGAAGAAGGGGGCTTCAATTGCAAATTCGGAAATCGGGAAGGTTTCAATAAGTTGCACTGTTCTTTCGTAAATTTTTTTTAAACGGTCGTAGGGATTTTCAAATTTTGAAAGTTCAATATATCCGAAAGTTACAAGATACGGAGTTTTGCCGATAATTTTAATAACTCCGTAACCGGTAAAAATTGTTCCGGGATCTATGCCGAGTATGTATTTTTCCTTTTTCAATGCCGGGTTTTCAATTTTAGTGTGTTTTTAAGGCTTGTTGAGGCTTTAAAAGATGCTGAAACTCTTAATAAATTATGTTTTTTTTATTTTTTGAATAAATATTCCTGATATAATCAGAATAAGTCCTATATATGTTGTGTAAAAAA
>JALSMF010000137.1 GCA_026987795.1 Bacteroidales bacterium | reverse complement strand
GGAAAATACTATATAATAATAGGAAGCGTAAAAAGTGAACCGGCTGCCCAAAAAGAGCAAAAAAGATTTGCTGCAAAAGGAATTTCTACAGATATTATCTATGTTCCGCATATGGACAGATACAGGATTTCACTCGGAGAATTTTCTTCGGCAAAAGCTGCACAAGATTTCTTTACCGATTTTCAAAATCAACACGGAAATATTGATGCCTGGGTTTGGGAAAAGAAATAGTTTTCTTACATAAATTATTGACAGTTCAGTTATCCGATACAGTAAAACCTGTTTTCGGATAACTTTTATTTTTTATATACGTTAATATGTCCCCGTTATTAGTTTTTTCGGTAATTACCGCATATTTTGCCTTGCTTATTTTTATTTCTTGGCTTACGGGCAAAAAAAGCGATACTTCAAGCTTTTTTACGGCAAATAAACAATCTCCGTGGTATCTTGTAGCATTCGGAATGATAGGGGCATCTCTTTCGGGTGTAACTTTTATCTCCGTGCCGGGATGGGTTGCCGAATCAAAATTTTATTATTTCCAGATGGTTCTCGGTTATTTGGCGGGATATTTTGTTATAGCAACCGTATTAATGCCTGTTTATTATAGGCTTAACCTTGTCAGCATATATACTTACCTGGAAAAACGTTTCGGAACTCACTCATATAAAACAGGCTCGGCTTTTTTTCTTTTATCAAGAGTCATCGGAGCTTCATTCCGCTTATTTTTAGTTGCCGGGGTTTTACAAATCGGCTTTTTTAATGCTTTTAACATTCCTTTTTACATAACCGTTGCAGTTACAATTTCTCTTATTTGGGTTTATACCTTCCGTGCCGGAATTAAAACAATTGTTTGGACGGATACTTTGCAAACATTATTTATGCTTGCGGCAGTCATAATTACGGTTCTTATTATCGGCAAAAACCTGAATTTAGATTTCAACGATATAATTTCCGTGATAAAAAACAGCGAATATTCGGAAATGTTTAACACCGACTGGAAATCAGAAAGTAACTTTTTTAAGCAATTTATTGCAGGAGCTTTTATTGCTATAGTTATGACCGGACTTGACCAAGATATGATGCAGAAAAACCTTACCTGCAAAAATCTTAAAGACGCAAAAAAAAATATGTTTTGGTTCAGTATTACGCTGATTCCGGTTAATTTAATTTTTCTTTCACTCGGTGTCCTTCTGTATTTTTATGCCGAACGGTCAGGAATTAAAATACCCGATAAACCGGATGATTTATTTCCGTTACTTGCCCTTAATCATCTTTCTGTTTTTGCCGGTATAGTTTTTTTACTGGGAATAACCGCCGCAGCTTTTTCAAGTGCTGATTCTGCACTTACGGCTCTTACAACAGCTTTCAGTATTGATTTCTTGAAATTGAACATCAACAATCCCGATAAAAAAACCGAAAAAACAAAACGACTTGTTCATATCGGGTTTTCATTTTTAATTTTTACAGTAATCTTGTTGTTCAGCTCTATAAATGATAAAAGCGTTGTATCTGCGGTATTCAAAGTTGCCGGATACACTTACGGTCCTATACTCGGACTTTTTGCTTTCGGATTAATGACAAAAAGAAAAGTTAAAGACAAAATCGTTCCTTTTATTGCCGTTATTTCTCCCATTACGGCATATTTTATAAATATGTATTCCGAAAAACTTTTTTTCGGTTACAAATTCGGCTTTGAGCTTTTATTAGTAAACGGATTTTTAATGTTTATCGGACTTTTTATTTTTTCTGAAAAAGAAATACCCAAGGTACACCCAAAATAATATTACCGAAATTAATGTTACGATATTTGCCGTTTTATAGTATTGCGGAACAAAAAACAACTCTATCCGATGCTCACCTTCAGGCAGAATTATTCCGCTGAATCCGATATTTATTCTTTGCAATTTTTGTTCTTTTCCGTCAACTTTAATTTCCCAGCCTTTATCATAAGGAATGGTAAAAAACAGTAATTTAGTTTTTGAAAGATTTATTTTCCCTTTTATTTCCGACTGTTTAAAGCTTGTTATTTGAAACGTATCTTTTTTTAAAGCATCGGTTTTTTGTTTGTAAATATTGAAATTAAAATTTTCGGCAGGAATAATTTCGCTTGTGTCATCAGGCATAATTTTTTTAAATTCAGAAAGATTAATACTGTTTTCGGGCTCGTAAACAAACCCGCTTAATAATGCAGTTTGGTTTTTAAAATTATCAACGGAGTATTTTGTAATCGTTAATACATATTTTTCGTTTTCGGCACCGATTTGTTTTGTAAGGGCATCCGAAAAAGAAGTAATATCCGCAAATTTTTTGCCGAGCAAAGGCTTTAATTTATCAATAATCGTGTTGAGGTTATTTTGCGGAATACTTCTCGAAAGATCCTGATAAATCAGATTTAAAGACTGAACGGAGATTTTATAATTCAATAACCTTCTGAAATCTTCAAGAGTTATGTATTTATCATAAGTATAACCAAAAGGCAAATAATATCGGTTTTTTAGGATTGTAATACCGTTTTTTTCGGCAATTTTTTCAAATCCGAATTTCAGAAAATCAGGATTTTCAGATTTTGACAGGTAATATTTTACGTTTCCGAAAGTCAGCAAAAGCGGATATCCGCGAAAGCCGGTTATCCAGCGTGTTGCCGTTTCATCACCTTTGATTATAAGTCCTGTTTCTTCAAGAAATTTAACATAATTAAGCTGATTAAATGATGAATAGCTTGTTGTTCCGTAATAATTCTGTGCTAAAGCATCGTTAAGACTGCCGTGTATTGAACTGCCTGATTGATAATCTTTTTCTGTTCTGAAAAAAAGTGTTTTGTCAATTGATTCTATATAGCTTACGGCTTCTGCCGTTCCGTCGAAATATCCTGCTTTATCTTTTTTAAATTCTGTTTTTGTAACCGGTATTCTTTCGGCATACGACAAGTATGAAAAATAAGACAATTCAATAACAATAAGCACTAAAATCCCTATTTGAGAAGTACTTTTCATCTTAGATTTTGAAAGCAGAAGAATAAGTCCCGCATACAAAATAAGAAATATTATAACCGTTGTTCTTATATTTTCATTTATTTGAATATCTGAAATATTTCCGTAAGGAATAAAAAGCAAAGTAACCAGAACCGTTAAAGTTGCAAAGATAAGAGAGGTATTAATTTTCAAATTTTCGGATATTTCGTTAAAAGCATATATCGCAAAAAGAAGCAGGGTAAAGGGGATAAAAAAATCAAAACCGTAACGAAAATAATCACCGGTAAATCCAAGCAGGGAATA
>JALSMF010000136.1 GCA_026987795.1 Bacteroidales bacterium | reverse complement strand
AATTCCGGTTATACTGTCTTGTATTACTGCCGATTTTGCAAAAGTTTCTTCTAAAATAATAATATCTCTGATTATGGGAATAATTTTTATGCTTCCGTCAGCTTTTTTAACAGTCAGGCGAACTTCTGTTCCTTTTTTTCCTCTAATTAACTCAATTGCTTTGTCAAGTCGCATATCTACAACATCAACAGCTTCTTTATTTCCTTGTGCTACTTTTAATATTAAGTCTCCTACCTCAAGTTCGCCTTGCTTCCAGCACGGGCTTCCGGGTATTATTTTTACTACTTTTATATATGCATTGGGTTGGGAAAGTTGGGCTCCTATACCTTCCAGCTTTCCGGAAATGCGAATGTCAAAGTTTTCTTTGTCTTTAGGCGGAAAGAATTCGGTATGAGGTCCGTAATATCCTGTTATTGAGTTAAAATATAAACTTAGTAAATCGTCTTCGTCAACTTTTGAGATTCTGTGGTACCAGTCTTCATAATTTTTTTTAATCTCTTCGGTTGCTTTTTTCTGCAGTTCTTCAATTGTTTTTATTTTTATTGTCGTATCATTATTTTTTTTTGCGTCTTCCTGAATTTTAATTTTATCGGCAAGTTTTGTCATAACCGAATATTTTAAAAACTTAGCCCAAAACTCTTTAAGTTCTTTTTTATTTTCGGCAAAATGTCTCTTTTCCGCATCTAAACGAATTGAATCATTTTCAGAAAAATCAAAAGGCTTTTTAAGTGCAGCTTCTATATATTTATTAACTTCACTGACTCGTTGTATGTAAACCTCTTTAGTTAAATTAAAAAATGTAAAATCATTGTTCAGAACAGCTTCGTCTATTTTGTATTTATATTCTGCAAATTTATTAATATCTGATTGTAAGAAGAAACGCTTATTATAGTCTAACTTTTTCAGATAAATGTCAAAAACCTGTTCCGAAAAGTTATTATCTATTTTTTTTTCTGAATAATGATAACGCTGTAATCCTTCTTTTATCAGGTCTAAAACTAATTTGTTTTTTTCATTGTTTGAGTTATCTGAAGTAAAAGAAAACAACAGTCCTGCAAACAGTAAGTAAATAAGTAAATGTATTTTATTCATTTTCGGATATTTTGTTTAATATACCAAACTGTTAATCTTTGTCTTTTATTTTATATTTGCCGTAAATTTATAAAAATGAAGTCATTTTCTTTTCCTCCGGCAGGGAATAAAAACGCAAAGATATTAATTTTAGGCACAATGCCCGGAAAAACTTCTTTAGAAGTTCAAGAATATTACGGTTATAAATTTAATTCTTTTTGGAAAATTATGTTCAGATTGTTTAATTCTGACTTTTCAGAAGATTATTCCGTAAGGTTAAAATTACTTACTGATAATAAAACAGCTTTATGGGATGTTTTGAAATATTGCAGCAGAAAGGGCAGTGCAGATTCTGACATAAAAGATGAAATTCCTAATGATTTTAAAACTTTTTACAGAAATCACTCTAAAATAAAAAACGTATTTTTTAACGGAAAGTATGCAATGAAATTTTATGAAAAATATATAGGATTTGATTATGACAAAAATTTTCAGTTATTACCTTCAACAAGCCCTGCGAATGCAAGAATTTCTTTCGAGGATAAACTTGAAAAATGGTCATTAATAATAAAAGTATTACAAAATGGATAATAGAAATTTCGGAATAATATTTATGGGAACTCCGGACTTTGCGGTTGAAAGTTTGAAAATATTGTATGAGAAGGGGGTTAAAATACTTGCTGTTGTTACGGCTCCGGATAAGCCTGCCGGCAGAGGCAGAAAAATACGCGAGTCAGCAGTGAAAAAATATGCTTTATCTGAAGGTTTAAAGGTCCTGCAGCCGCATAACTTAAAGTCGGATGATTTTATTGCCGAACTGAAAAATCTTAATGCAGATTTATATGTTGTAGTTGCTTTCAGAATGTTGCCTGAAGTTGTTTGGAATATGCCGAAATACGGAACTGTTAATTTGCATGCATCTTTGTTGCCGCAGTACAGGGGTGCGGCTCCTATTAACCATGCTGTCATTAACGGTGAAACAAAAACCGGGGTTACTACTTTTTTTATTGAAAAAGAAATTGATACAGGAAATATAATTGCACAAAAAGAAGTTGAAATTTTGCCGGATGAAACAGCAGGCGAATTGCACGATAAGTTGATGTTAGTAGGCGGAGAGTTAATCCTGAAAACTGTTACGGATATTATGAATAAAGCTGTAAACCCGATACCTCAAAGCGAACTTGCGGCAAATACGGAAATAAAACCTGCACCTAAAATTTTTAAAGATGATTGTAAGATAGAGTGGAATAGGAGGACAGATAAAATATATAACTTTATAAGAGGGTTAAGTCCTTATCCTGCAGCTTGGACAATTCTTGAGAATAGTCAAAAAACTTTAATATTAAAAATTTTCAGAGCCGACAAAATTACAGAGAAGCATTCTTTAATACCCGGAGAGATTGTTTCAAATAACAAGAATTATCTGAAAATTGCCGCTGCCGACGGTTTTTTAGATGTTAAGGAACTGCAATTGCAGGGAAAAAAGCCTATGAGAGTAAACGATTTATTAAACGGTTTTGATATCTCGGCATACAAAATAAAACAGAGGAAATGATGGAAAT
This sequence comes from Bacteroidales bacterium, assembly GCA_026987795.1. GTDB lineage: Bacteria > Bacteroidota > Bacteroidia > Bacteroidales > JAADGE01 > JAADGE01. Next base: position 17,450 of record JALSMF010000136.1, on the reverse strand, counting down.
TATATTTTTACTGATATTTTTAAGTTAAATCTTCTGCCTGTTAAATTGTAGGGTACGGGAAAATTATTATTCACATTATTTGCGGCAAGGGAACTGTTGGGGACAACATGTATCCAGCGATAAGAAACCGTGTTTTCTATATCAAGCATATTAAAAACCTCTACAGTAAGCCAAACAGACTTAAAATGATTTAAAAAATTACTCTTATAAGTTTTTTCTTCATTTACAAGAACCGCAGATGCTCCTAAGTCAACTCGTTGGTATGAAAAAGACCTGTATTTTGCTTTTTCTTGTAAGTTTCGCGGTTCGCCGAACGGAAAACCTGTTCCGAAAACAAAATTTAAAAATGCTTTAAAACGTTTATTTCCGGGCAGATAGTCTTGCACAAAAAGATTTGCCGTAACTCTTTGGTCTGTCGGGCGAGGAATATAGAAAGAGGTGTTTTCGCCAAGGTCAAGAACTTTTTCCTCTGTTTTCAGAAATGATAAACTAAACCAGGAATCAATGCCCGGAACAAAATCGCCTCGTATTTTCGTGTCAATACCTTTTACATAACCCGATGTTCTTATGTCGGCATAGTATTTAACACGAATATTATCCATTTCAAAAGGTATTATATTATTTAACTTTTTATAATACACTTCTGTAAATAATTGCATATTTCGTCCTAATGCACGAAATTTAAAATTGTGTCCCGCAACAAAATGAACGGATTTTTGAGCAGTCTTATTATCGGCTAACGTTCCGTCAAACTTCCTTATCTCACGATAAAAAACCGGCTGATAATAAACTCCTGCTGATAATCTGAAAACATGTTTATTTTTATTTAAAGATTTTGCCGCAAAAGCCAACCGGGGACTGTATAGATATTCCTCAGCAAGCGTATTATATTGAAACCGCATACCTCCGATTATTTCATATTGCATCATATAGTTTTGTATCAGGAGTTTATCTTGGATATATGCAGTAAATCGATTATTTATAATCTCATTTTTTGCTTTTATGTTTTCATTCATTATCAGGTATTCATCGTCATAAGGCACGGAGTAGCTTGCTGAATCCAATAAATTCCATTCGTCAATTTCGTCATTTATAATATCATATTTATATATTAATCCCCAGTTAAAATAATGATTTTCTTTTTTGAAATATCCTGTTTGTGTAGCCTGTATCCCGCTTATTAACAGTTTGTTTCGTGCGTGTTGCATATAGGCTCCGTTTCCTAAATTCAATATACTGTCTCCGGCGTTTTCACTGCCTATATCATTGTTCAATTGGTTTAAATCATAAAATCCTATTATATCAAATTTTTCACTTTCATTTGCCGAATATCCGGAAAAGTTAAATGAATAATTCAAATTTTTATCGGGATGAAAATTAAATGAAACAGCAGCAGTATTTGAATAAAAACGGTCAGTTTCCTGTCCTGTATAAAAAACACTCAGTGACAGAAGTTTTTCTATTGACCCGAAATTTGTAACACCGCTTCTTGGTATAAAATTAAACTTACTGTCCGAAATATTTGCTAAAAAACGAATGTCAAATTTTGAATTGATGTTATAACTTACGTAAGTCTGAAAATCAATGAATTTAGGGTCGTAGTCTCCCAAGGTTTCAAGAGTGTTAAGCAAATATCTTGTGCTTTTATATCTCACTCCCGAAAGGAAGCTTAATTTTTTATTTTTACTTAATCTTTGCAAAAATACAGATCCGCCGAGTAAACTTGCAGATACTGAAAACTTATTTTCAAGGGCATGCTTGTAAGAAATATCCAAAACCGAGGACATTTTTCCGCCGTATTTTGCCTCAAAACCACCTGATGAAAATTTTGCTTCCGAAACCATCAGCGGGTTTATAAAACTTAGACCTTCCTGCTGCCCGGCTCGTATAAGTTGAGGTCTGTATATCTCAATACCGTTAACATAAACGAGGTTTTCGTCAAAACTTCCGCCCCTTACCGAATATTTTGAACTTAGCTCATTTCTTGAACCCGATACCCCGAGTTCTGTTTTTATCAAACTTTCTATCCCGCCTGAGATTGACGGTAAAACTTCTGAAATTTTTGCTTCTACATAAAGAATACCTGTTGCGTTAACCTTATCTGCTTCTATAATCACATCTCCTATCTTATTTGCAGTGCCGAGAGTTACATCTATATTAATTTTATTTCTTCCTTTAGGAATATTAACTTTAAACGGTTCGTCATCTGAAAATTGAAAAAATAAGAAGATGTAGCTGTCGGGCAATTTTATTGAATAATTTCCTGCAGAATCGGAAACAGACTTATATTTTAAATCTTTTGTGAAAATATTTACAAACGGCAATTTATTATTATATTCGTCTTTTATTTTTCCGCTGATATTTATGACTTGCGAGAAAATGACCGAGTTCAAAAAAAATAAAACAATAAATAATAATGCTTTCTTCTGAAACATACAATAAATTTTGTTGTTTTTAGTAAACTGTTTTAATTTTAAAATATTGCAAAAGTAAACCTAAATAAGAGAAAAATGGTATTTCAAAAAGAAATTATTCTGCCGGCTTACAAAAGAGGTTTTCATTTAATAACCGATAAAATAGAGCAAGAATTACCGGATATCAGCGATAACGGTATCTTGAATATTTTTATAAAACATACATCAGCAGGGTTGACGATTAATGAAAATGCAGACTATTCGGTCAGAGAAGACTTTGAAACAATTTTTAATAAACTTATTCCGGAAAATCAACCTTATTACACACATATTTTTGAAGGGAGCGATGATATGCCGGCACATTTAAAATCAAGTTTAACGGGAGCATCTTTAAATATTCCCGTTACAAACGGAAAGCTCAATATTGGGATATGGCAGGGAATTTATTTATGTGAATTCAGAAACAACGGCGGACGAAGAAAAATTGTATTGACACTGTATCATTGAATAAAATTATGCTTGCATAATAACTTTTTTTTTATAATTTAGCAAAGCAAAAAAATGTTGATGAATTTAGAGAAAATAACAGAAGATTTTGAGAATAAACTAACATCCGAAAAGTTTGATTTAACTTCGGAATCTGACAGCAATAAAGCAGAATATTTGTCAAGTTTACTGTATGAAAACGGAAAAAACAGCAATGAATTAAGAGAATTAGAGAAAAAAACATCCAAAATTTTATCAAAATACAGTTTATTTACACATTCTGCCGTTAAAACAGCCCTTTCAAAAAAAATACTTTCAGAAATAAAAAAAAATATTCATTTTACAATTGTTTTTGCAGTTTATAAAGAGCACAACAGAATTCTGACAAGAAGAGAACACCCTCACGGAGAAAATTTTCTTATAAGAAAAATTAAACAAATTGAAGATTTAACCGGAGATTTCAGTAACATTACGTGGGATATGCTGGTTGTTGATGACGGTTGTCCCGAAAGCAGCGGAAAAATAGCTGAAGAGGTACTAAAAAAAGAATATTCCGGAAACAATGTTAAGGTATTATATCTGCAAGATGCAATAAATGAAAAACTAAAAGTTGCCGAAGGTTTAAAAACAACTGATGACAGCAGAAAAGGCGGCTCAATACTTTACGGAATGTGGTATGCCTCACAACAAAACAGAAACAGAAACCACATAATTTGTTATACTGATGCGGATTTATCTACACACCTCGGGCAATTGGGCTTGCTTGCAGAACCGATAATAAAAGAAAATATGTATGCGGCAATAGGCTCCAGGAGAGAAGACAGGTCTGTTGTGATAAAGCAAGGAACAAGGAACTCTCGCGGAAAACTGTTCATTTATTTATGGAAGCGAATGATTAAACGACTTAACTATATCACTGATACACAGTGTGGATTTAAAGCATTCAGATCTGAAATTATTCCCGATTTAGTCTTAAACAATATCGAAAAAAAATTTGCATTTGATATTGAACTTTTGATAAAAACAGATATACTTAAAAGAGAGTCAATTGCAAAAGTTCCCATAGCCTGGATTGACAGTGAAGCAGAGTCAACAACGACAGATTTACAACCTTACACGGATATGCTCAAATCAATAGCTCAAATGTATTTTAAATACCTGACGGCAAATGCCGTTTCACATTCATTTGCTTATTTTGTAAAATCATTAAACCAAGAAAAATGGGATATTCTTGTGAGTAAAGTTCCGGAAGGAATTCTTATTAAGTCTGCTATACACTATGATATGTATGACGAAATAAAGGTCTCAACATTTGAGAAAATACTGGAGGAAAATTAACAATTCAATATTATATAACAAAAAACAGACATAATTATGGTAGATTTTTCATTAACAAAAGAACAACAGGCAATAGTTGAAAAGTACAGAGATTTTGCTGAAACGGTAATAAAGCCGGTAAGAGAAAAATATGATTTGTCGGGAGAATTTCCTTGGGAGGTTGTTAAAAAAGCTTATGATGCCGGATTGATGAACTCGCAAATTCCGAAAAAATACGGAGGCGAAGGGCTTAATATTTTTGATGCTCAATTAGGGTCTGAAGAACTCGGAGCCGTTTGTGCCGGTATAGGTATCAGCATTGATGCAAATATGCTTGCTTTAACTCCTTGGCTTATTGCAGCAACCGATGAACAACTTAAAAAATTTATGGGTATAGTTACGGAAGAAAAAGCCGCTGTTGCATATTGCCTTACCGAACCTAATGCGGGCTCTGACGTTGCGGGAATTAAGACAACTGCAATTTTGAAAGGAGACAAATACATTGTAAACGGACATAAACGTTTTATTACCAACGGTGAAGTATCAAAATTTTTAACAGTATTTGCACAAGCAGACCCCGAAAGAGGAGCCAGAAGTTTGTCTTGTTTTATTGTGCCTACGGATGCTCCCGGAGTCGAAATGGTATCAAGATTAGATAAAATGGGACAAAGAGGTTCTGTTCAAAGTGAAATAAAATTTCATGACGTAGAAATTCCGAAAGGAAATATACTCGGAAGAGAAGGCGAAGGATTCTTGATAGGAATGAAAACTTTTGACAGGACAAGAACAGGAGTTGCTGCACTAAGTGTCGGTATTGCGAGAGCAGCATATGAAATATCTAAAGAATGGGCAAAAAACAGAATACAGTTCGGTAAGCCTGTAACTGCAAATCAGGGAGTTTCGTTTATGTTGGCTGAAATGGCAACAAAAGTTGAACTTGCACGGCTTATGACATGGAAAGCAGCATGGTATTACGAACAAGGCTTAAAAACTCCGGGAACATATTCGGCAATGGCAAAATATTTTGCGTCAGATGTGGCGATGGAGGTTACTACCGATGCTGTTCAGGTAATGGGTGGAGACGGGTATACTCGAAGCTTCGGTGTTGAGAAAATGATGCGTGATGCAAAACTGTGTCAAATATACGAAGGAACAAACCAAGTTCAAAGACTTGTTATTTCTAAAGGTATTTTGAAATAAAATAAGCAGTTAAAGAAATAAACGGAAAGGTTTTAAAAAAATGAAAAATCTTTCCGTTTTTTATTTCTGAAAATTCTATATTTGTATTTTTGCTTCTGTTTATCCGGCAAAATAAAAAAAGTTTTTTGTTGTATTTTTTACAAATGAAAACTTATCAGCACAAACAGAAAATTTCTGTTTCGTATTATTAAATTCAGTATAGTATATGGAAAATTTGACGGAAAAATTAAAGAGTGAGCATGAGGAATTGAGACGGTTATGTGCTGAGGTATACGACTATTTATCATCATACGAACTAAAACTTGAATTTGTAAATAAATTTAAGGCTTTAGTAACCGGGCATATGGAGACTGAAGATAAATATTTATATCCGTTTTTAAATGAAGAGGCTGAAAAAGACTTTGCTTTGAGAACTAAATTAGATTTTTTCGCTAAAGATTGGGAAGAAACTTCAAAGTTTGCGTTCTATTATATTGAAAAATATTCTGCCGGAAATTTTGATGATAAATTTGCCGGAGATACTGGTAAACTCTTATCAACCCTAAGACAAAGAATGATGAAAGAAGAAATAAGCCTTTACTCGGAATACGAAAGAAGAAAAAAGTAACTTTTACATAAGTTCCTTTCAAACACTGTTCTGACAGTCCTTTCCCAACCTTGATTAATTCTTGTTATTTTGATATTTTCTTAAACTCCGGTTCCGTAAAATCAAAATCCGGATTCGGAATATTTACTTTAAGTTCCTCAACTTTACCGTCTGCTCCTATAATAAAATTAACAGTTCCTTCAGGTAATGTCGGTGAATTTCGCAATTTAATTTTAAAAGTTTCATATTGCCAATGAGATAAATCACCTATTAAGACATCGGAAGGTAAAAAGTCTAAAACTAAATGACCGTTTTCAAGTTTCACTTCGGCTTTTCCGTATAAATCTCCTCCGTATGTTCCGCAATAATCTTTTAATTCAAGAGCCGGTTTTGTATTTTTGTTTCGTTCTTTTTCAGCTTTTTCTGCATCTTGTTTGTCTAAATTGTCAACATACTTTTTTACTTTCAGAAAAAACGCACTCCAATCATTATCCGGTTCGCCGATATAATCATCTAAAATATAATACATTAAAGCCGTAGGCAGGTAGTTTATGCTGTTTGTAAGAACCACAATTCCGAATTTTTTTTCCGGAACAAACATAGTTTGAGATATCATACCGTCAGCACCGCCGCCGTGGTTAACAACTTTTAATCCTTTATATTCAAAAAGTGCCCAACCCAAGCCATAGCTGTTGAAATGTTTTCCGGGAAAATATTTTGCCCAGCCCGGGTTCATATTGTCAGGGGTTTGTGCAGAATGCATTTCGTATATTTGCTTTTTACTTAAAATGGTATCACCTTTGTAAACTCCGTCGTTCATTTGTAAAATTAACCACTTGCTCATATCTTCAACGTTAGAAATTATCGCTGCTGCCGGAGCAACATTGTCCCATTGCATATACTTTAAAGGTAACGGATTTTTCCCCTCGGCAATATGATGCGGAATTGCCGCATTTTTTTTATCTTTAATGTTTTTTACGGTCAGTAATGAACTTTCCATTCCTAAAGGAGTAAAAAAATGTGTCTTGATATATTGTTGCCAGGTTTCATTTGTAACTTCGGGAATGATTCTTCCGGCAACGGAAAACATAATATTTGAATAACCGAAATGTGAGCGAAAACCGTATTCCGGTTTTAGAAATCTTGCACGTTTTATTACTTCGTCTTGAGAATAATTTGTTTCATACCAAAGCAAATCCCCGCTGAATGTTTTTAATCCGCTCCTGTGGCAAAGTAAGTCTCTTATTGTCATTTCACCAGTTACGTAATTGTTGTACATCCTGAACCAAGGCAGGTAGTCAATTACTTTATCATCCCAATTTATTTTACCTTCATCAACCAGTTGCGATAAGGCAGCTGCCGTAAATGATTTTGTGTTAGAAGCAACAGAAAACAAAGTTTTAGTATTAACCTTTCCGGATTTGCCGAATTCTCTTATGCCGTATCCTTTTGCAAAAACTATGCTGTCTCCCTGAACTACGGCAACAGCCATTCCGGGTATCTTCCATTCTTTCATGGATTTTGCGGAATACTCATCAAATTTTTCAAAATCAATACCTTCTTTCTGGGCAAAAATCCCGGTTGAAAAATAAAAAGCAATGAATAATACTGCTAAAAATCGTGTTATTTTCATTTGTTTTAGGTTTTATTAATTAACAATCTCCAAATAATTTCTCGGTAAAAGACCTTCTTTTATGAGTTTGCTTTCATTTATATCTTTTTGTATAAGTTTTCCCGTATAAATATCAAAAATCCATGCATGTATTTTCGGAAATTTACCGGACTTAAAAGCACGCTGCATAACAGGGGTTTTAATTATATTATGAGCTTGTGCAACAACATTGATTTCTGAAAGCCTGTCGCACATCTTACTGCTTTCTTTTATTGATGACAGCTCCTCTGAATGTTTATGGTACAACTCATTAACGGGAGAAACCCAATTTTCTATAAGTCCTTGATTTATCCCGTCAACGGCAGCAGCAACTCCTCCGCAATTGTAATGTCCGACAACTATTATATGTTTTATAAACAGATGTTCTACAGAATATTCTAAAACCGAAAGCATATTAATATCAGTTAAATTAACTTGATTCGCAATATTTCTGTGAATAAAAATTTCTCCCGGTTCAGCTTTTATTAAAGATGTAACAGGAACCCTGCTGTCAGAACAACCTATCATTAAAAATTTAGGAGATTGCCCTTTCGAGAGTTTTTTAAAATAATCGGGATTTTCTTTTAGTTTTTCAGTAATCCACTTTTGATTATTGTCTAATAATTTTTCAAAACTCAAATTTCCCATATGCTTAAAAAATATTTTATGTTTTCAGACAATAAAATTAAAAAAATATTTTCGGTAAAAAAATATATGACGATTTAACTTATAGAACCTGTTCTCAAGTGTCATTTTGACATATAAACGGTGCGCTTTATGACATTTTGATTGAAAATATAATACCGGTTTTAAATTTGATTAATTTAAAGTCGAAAATGAAAAATTTTTAACAAAAAGGAGAATAATTATGAACTTAAATAACTTTACAATAAAATCGCAGGAAGCAATTCAGAGAGCATCTGAAATTGCAAAATCAAAAAGTCATCAAAGTGTTGAGCCTGCACATATATTAAAAGGTGTTATTGAAATTGCCGAAAATATTACCGGTTTTATATTTAATAAACTCGGTATAAATACAAATAATCTTACGGCAGTTTTAGATGCCCATATCGATACCTTTCCGAAAGTATCCGGAGGCGGAGATATCTATTTATCGTCTGCAGGACATTCTGTTTTACAAAATGCGATAAAAATATCGGAAAAAAGAGGTGATAAATATGTTTCTACAGAAAGTATTTTGGTTGCCGTATTGGATTCTAAAGATAAAGCCGGACAAATAATGAAAGATGCAGGAGTTACAAAATCAGACCTGCTGAAAGTAATTGATGAGTTAAGGAAAGGATCCAAAGCTGACAGTCAAACGGCTGAAGATACTTTTAACTCATTGAACAGATTTGCCGTTAATTTTAACGAACTTGCAAGAAACGGGAAATTAGATCCGGTTATAGGAAGAGACGAAGAAATAAGACGTGTTTTGCAGATTCTCTCAAGAAGAACCAAAAATAATCCTATTCTGATAGGTGAACCGGGTGTCGGTAAAACAGCTATTGCCGAAGGTATTGCTCACAGGATTATAAACGGAGATGTTCCCGAAAACTTGAAATCAAAGCAAATTTTTTCACTTGATATGGGAGCATTGGTTGCCGGTGCCAAATATAAAGGTGAATTTGAAGAGCGTTTAAAATCGGTTGTAAAAGAAGTAATTGCCGCTGATGGTGAAATAATTCTTTTCATTGATGAAATCCATACTCTTGTAGGTGCCGGAAAAGGTGAAGGAGCAATGGATGCTGCAAATATTCTTAAACCTGCTCTTGCCAGAGGGGAGCTGCGTGCAGTAGGGGCGACAACTTTAAGCGAGTATCAAAAATATTTTGAGAAAGATAAAGCTCTTGAAAGACGCTTCCAGATAGTAATGGTCGATGAGCCGGATACAGCTGATGCAATTTCCATTTTAAGAGGTTTAAAAGAGCGCTATGAAACTCATCATAAAGTGAGAATTACCGATGATGCCGTGATTGCTGCCGTAAAGCTGTCTCAGCGATACATAACTGACAGGTTTTTACCGGATAAAGCTATAGATTTAATAGATGAAGCAGCTTCTAAGCTTCGTTTGGAAATGAACTCAGTTCCTGCTGAAATTGATGAGATAAGGCGTAAAATACAGCAGTTAGAAATTGAGAGGGAGGCAATAAAGAGAGAAGGAAAGAGTAAAAAACTTGATGATTTAAACGAAAAAATTGCAAATTTTCAGGAACAAGTTGACTCGCTTACTGCAAAATGGAAAGCTGAAAAAGAAATTATTGATGCTATTCAGAGCAGTAAAAAAGCTATCGAAGATATTAAACTTGAAGCAAAACAAGCTGAAAGAGAGGGTAATTACGAACGTGTTGCAGAACTCAGATACGGAAGATTAAAAGAAGAAGAAGCTAAAATTGAGCGATTGAAAGCAAAGCTTACCGAAATGCAGGCAGAGGGTTCACTTTTAAAAGAAGAAGTTGACTCTGAAGATATTGCTGAAGTTGTTTCGAACTGGACACATATACCTGTCAGTAAAATGATGAAAAGCGAAAGAGAAAAACTGCTCTCATTGGAAGATGAATTACATAAGAGAGTAGTGGGGCAGGAAGAGGCTATCACTGCTGTAGCAAATGCTGTCAGAAGAAGCCGGGCAGGAATGCAGGACCCTAAAAAACCGATAGGCTCATTCATATTCCTCGGAACAACCGGAGTAGGAAAAACAGAACTTGCAAAAGCTCTTGCTGAATATTTGTTCGATGACGAAAATATGATGACGAGAATCGATATGACCGAATATCAGGAACGCCATTCTGTGTCAAGATTAATCGGTGCTCCTCCCGGTTATGTAGGTTATGACGAGGGCGGACAATTAACAGAAGCCGTCAGAAGAAAACCGTATTCCGTAATTTTGCTTGATGAAATTGAAAAAGCGCATCCTGACGTTTTCAATATTTTACTTCAGGTATTGGACGACGGTATTCTGACTGATAACAAAGGCAGAACGGTTAATTTTAAAAATACGATTATTATAATGACCTCAAACCTCGGTTCTCACTTAATTCAGGATAATTTTGAAAATATTGATTCAAAAAATGCAGAAGAGGTCGTGGAAAAAACAAAATCAGAGGTTTTTGAACTTTTGAAAAAAACCATAAGACCGGAATTGCTGAATCGTATCGATGAAATTATAATGTTCAAACCTTTAACAAAAGAAGAGATAAAAGAGATAGTAAAATTACAGTTTGTGCATCTTAACAAAATGTTGGCTGAAAACAATATAAAAGCAAAATTGACAGAAAAAGCCGTTGATTATCTTGCAGATAAAGGTTATGAACCTCAATTCGGCGCACGACCGATAAAACGAATTTTGCAAAGAGAAGTAATTAACGAACTTGCGAAAGAGATTTTGGCAGATAAAATTCAGAAAAATTCTGTTATAATAATAGATGTTGAAAATAATAAATTAGTTTTTAAAAATAACAGAAACTAAATAATTGTATAGACTATTGAACGTGATATTTGCAGATAAAAGCAGTAAGATACTTTTGGATTTTATAAAAATTTAATAACTTTGCCGCAAAATTTAACGACTAAACTGTTTGTAAGAAATATAATCTTAAACGTTTTACTGTCTGCAAATATTCACGTTTAATAATATAATATGAAGAAAATAATACTTATTACAATTTTTACTTTTCTTAGCAGTTATTTTATTTCTGCACAAGTAACAGAAAAAGAAGACGTATTAAAAAAAATAAATACCGATACAATAAGCGGTTGGAAAAAAGGAGGGATGTTTGCCTTTACTTTCGGACAAAGCAGCTTTACAAATTGGGCTGCCGGCGGTATAAATAATATTTCAGTAAACGGAATAACAAACTTGTTTGCAAGCTACAAAAAAGATAATCTGACTTGGGATAATACCCTGAATTTAGCCTATGGGATACAAATACTCGGTAAAGGCGAAGATAAAAGCACACAAAAAACAGATGATAAATTGGATTTTTCATCTAAATTAGGAATAAAAGCAACCGACAAGCTATATTATGCTGCTTTAATGAATTTCAGAACACAATTTACTGACGGATATAATTACCCTGACGACTCTACGGTTATTTCAACTTTTATGGCTCCCGGTTATTTGATTTTTGCTGCCGGAATTGATTATAAACCAAATAAGAACTTATCTGTATTTTTAGCTCCTTTAACTTCAAAAACAACCTTTGTCAGCAATCAAACTCTTGCTGATGCGGGTGCATACGGAGTAGAAGCGGGCGAAAAAATCAGAAGTGAATTCGGAGGTTATTTTAAAGCGAGTTACACCGAGGATATTATGGAAAACGTAAACCTGAATACAAAACTCGGTTTATTTTCAAATTATCTGCATAATCCGCAAAATATTGACGTAAATTGGGAGGTACTGATAGGAATGAAAATTAATAAATATATAACGGCAAATCTGAGTACTCAACTTCTTTACGATGATGACATATTAGTCCCGGTTGATACTAACAATGACGGAACTAATGACGGAACAGGCAAAAGAATTCAGTTTAAGGAAATTCTCGGTGTCGGTTTTTCCGTAAAATTTTAAAAAATATTTTGTTATTCAAATATTTTCATTTTTATTTGCATCAGATAAAAGAAAAAATGAACTTTTTACAAAATAATTGGTGGCATAACAAAATTTTAACACAAGGAGAAATCTCTTTGCGATAGTTTTGTTATACATTAATCTCATTCAAAGCCGCAGGATTTTCTCCTGCGGCTTTTTCATTTTATAAAATATGATACAATGAAGGAATACATTTTAATTTGGTTGAATATTACTGAAAATCGTTGGCGATTAACTGTTTGAAACACCGGTAATTAATATAAATTCCATTCCGTAAACAGCTTATTTACAAATATTTAAATTCAGAAAAATGACAACAAATACAAAACAACAACAGGAAAACAAACAAGGATATTTCGGAGAATTCGGCGGTGCTTTTGTTCCTCCGGTATTAGAAACAAAATTAAAAGATTTAGCGGCTTTTTTCTATAAAACGGCTTTCACCGAAGATTTTGAAAAAGAATTTATACATCTTTTAAAAACCTATGTAGGAAGACCTTCTCCGCTGTATTATGCCAAAAGGTTATCCGAACACATCGGAAGTAAAATTTACTTGAAACGTGAAGATTTAAACCATACAGGAGCACATAAAATAAACAACACCATAGGGCAAATATTGCTTGCCAAACGACTGGGGGCAACACAAATACTGGCGGAAACCGGTGCCGGACAACACGGCGTGGCTACTGCGACAGCCGCCGCACTTTTCGGTATTAAATGCAAGGTTTTTATGGGAGCCGAAGATGTCGAGAGGCAAAAATTAAACGTAAACCGAATGGAACTTCTCGGAGCTGAAGTCGTAAGTATTGATGCAGGACAAGGTACTTTAAAAGATGCCGTAGATGCCGCTTTGGGCTATTACATTGAACACCCGGATGCTTATTATTTACTCGGCTCTGCAGTAGGACCGCATCCTTATCCTACTATGGTTGCTCATTTTCAAAGTATTATCGGCAAAGAAGCACGCAAACAATTTTTGGAAATTGAAGGTAAGCTGCCTGACAGTATCGTAGCTTGTATCGGCGGAGGTTCTAATGCAATAGGTTTGTTTAAAGAGTTTATTCCTGACGAGAATGTTAAAATTTATGCTGCCGAAGGTGCCGGTGAAGGACTTGACACAAAACGAACCGCCGCCACTTTAAATCTCGGGAAACGAATGGTTTTTCAAGGTTCCGATTCTATTTGCCTGGCTGATGAGGATGGAAATCCGACAGGGTCTTATTCAATAGCCGCAGGACTTGATTATCCCGGAATAGGTCCGGAACATGCTTATCTTAAAGAAATAAAAAGAGTTGAATATCACGCAATTACAGATAAGGAAGCTGTGAAAGCCTTTAAATTAATTTCTGAAAAAGAAGGAATAATTCCTGCTGTAGAATCATCTCACGCTGTTGCTTTGGCTGCAAAATTATTCAAAAATAAAAATCAAACCGTTATTATAAATCTTTCAGGAAGAGGCGATAAAGACGTTGAAAGGCTGTAATAATTTTTACTTAAAATAAAGTTAAAGTATCCGGAGGTTAGTTTCATCTTCGGATACTTTTGTTAAGAGCTTTGCAGAACTGATTATAATATGTTTCTTTGCAGTTATAAAAGCATAATATGGACTTAATTTTTAAAATAATACAAAACAGAAACTTTATATTGATATCGGCACTGGTATTTGCATTTTTGTTGCCTCAAGGTGCAGGTTTTTTATCCGGATATACATTATATATACTTGCCGCAGTTATGGTTTTTTCTTTAACGGGAGTAAAAATAAGCCTTTTAAAAGATTATAAAGCAACATTAAAAATTTCTGCCGAATCGCTGTTTTTGAATTTCATTATACAGGGAATCTTGCTTTTAGGCATTTCGTATTTTATTTTTGACAAAACAACTTTTAACGGTTTTGTAGTTTTGGCTGCAACACCGCCGGGAGTTGCAATTATCCCGTTTACATACACGTTTAAAGGTAATTTGGATTTCTCTTTCAGAGGTATTTTAGGCACATATCTGCTTTCGATAATAATATCGCCGGCAATTATTTACCTGTTTTCCGAAGGCGTTGTTCTTAACCCCGAAGTTATTATAGGTGTAATAATAAAAATAATTGTTATACCATTGCTGTTGTCAAGAATTTTTTTGCTTAAGAAAATATATCCCGTAACCGAAAAAATAAGAGGAAGGGTTATTGACTGGGGCTTTGCATTAATTATATATACTGCAATAGCCGTTAACAGAGATTTGATATTGACAGATTATACCGTAGTTTTAAAATCTGCAGCTATTATATTTTTAAGTATATTCGGAGCAGGTATTATATATTTGTTTATTAGAAGGAAAAAACAAGATAAAAAACTTACCGTAAGTAAAAACTTAATGCTCACCGTTAAAAGCTCCGGATTTGCAATTGCGGTAACTTTGATTTTGTTTGAAGAAAAATCTGCCGTTCCTGCTGCCGTAATGAGTATTTTTATCTTACTGTGGCTTGTTACGCTTGATATTTTTTATTCAAAAAAGGCTTCATAATTTCGGTTAAAGGGCTGTTATTATTGCTTACCGTATTTCTATACCTTTTTTTAAGAATATCAGGAGCGTTCTCTGTTATAAAACTTTCTCCGGTAATGTCCAGAAAATGAATGTCGTTATAATCATTCCCGAGACCCGCAATTTCCGAAAGGTTTATGTTAAGTTTGCTGCAAAGGTATTTTAGAGAACTGCCTTTATTTACCCCCGACGGATAAATTTCCATCCAAACAGATTTGCCGTCGACAGGAGAACTTGCTCTTATAATCTCAAACTCAGAAAACTCATTTTCAATAATATCAACAACCTTTTCATCGGGCGAAATAATTATAAATCGTGCCGCATCAGGTAAGTTATCAATTTCTTCAAGAGGCTTTATATAATCAGAGTAATGAAAATTTAACCTGTCAAAATCAGGATTCTTTTTTAAAAAGCGTTTGAAAATATATTTATGGCTTTCCGGGATTTTATGCCTTATCTGAAAATCAACTTTCAGGTAAATTAATCTTTCCGTAATCTCTTTTACCTTATCGGAAGAAATAAAAAAAGACTTTAAGATATTACCGTTCTTGTAATTCTTTATACCTCCGCCTGCCGTAAAAATGAGATAATCAACAGGGAAATCGGGTGCCAGAACTTCAGATGTGCTGAATAAAGAACGACCTGTAGCTATTATACGAATAATATTTCTTTCTCCGAGTTTGTTTAATGTATCCAAATCGGCATCACTGACTTCTTTATCATCATTTAGCAGAGTTCCGTCTAAATCAATTACTGCTGCTTTAAACATCTAATTTCCCCGTATCAATTCTTTTCATATTTTCTTTCATATCTTCTTCAAAATTTTCATTCAGAGCGTTAAGTTCTTTTACAAATTTTTCGATTGTTTCCGCATCAAAGCCTTTTTCTTCCGATGCTTCTTTCAGTGTTCCCCAAATCGGCTCTCCGCATACAATACAGCGGATTCCGTTTTTTGCCAGGTAATCAACCGAGAAAGGATATTTTTCAACCAACTCTTCAATGGAAATATCTTTTGTTATTTTCTTTTTCATTTTTCTGCTTTTTTAAACGACACAAAATTATTAAAGATTTACTCAAACGGAAAAGCATTTATATTTTTTCTTATTTTTGCCTGATGAAATTTACGGTACTACTCATATTTTTATATATTTCTGTATCATTTACGGCTTTTCCTCAGCCTGCATCACTTGCAAAGTCATATTTTGATGCTGTTTTCTCCGGAAATTATCCGCAAGCCGAAAAAATACTTATAACCTTGAAAAATAATTATCCGGAGAGTATAAAAACAAAGCTTATTACAGCTAATTTCTACGGTATAATGTTTGAAATAAGCGGAAAAGAAGACAAACATTTTTTTATAAGTAAGAAATATGCAGATGAAGCCGTTAAAGAATTAATTCGGAAAAAAAAAATGACAAATGATGATGTCTTCAGAATAATTTCGGCAAAATCCATAATATTAAAAATGGAAACACAGAGAAAAAATTATTTAAAGGTTGCAAGAGATATGCAATCTGTGATAAAATACTTTGAATATGCATTGAAACACGAAAATGAAGACGATAAAATGAAATTTATATCCGGTATGTATAATTATTATATCGAAACAGCAAAAGAAGATTATCCCTTAATTTATCCTGTTTTGTTATTTTACCCTTCCGGGAACAAAAAACGCGGACTTAAACTGATGAAAGAATGCACAAATTCGGAAGATAATAATATAAGTGTGAGAAGTCTTTTACAATTATCTCTGATATACAGTCGCGATGAGAAAAAAGCTGAATTATTTCGGTTTTATTTTGAAAAATTGCTGAAAAAATATCCTGATAACCTTATATACCGGACAGAATATATTACCGCATTAAAAAAATACGGTCTTCGTAAAGAATATGAAACTCAGCAGAAAAAAACAGAGTCGATAATTAAAAAGAATATTTTTTTAACAGATACACAAAAACAATACTTTCTCAAAAAAATCGATATATAACTTTAAAAATTACAGATTAAAATGCAACCTTTTATAATTGCTTTATGTCTTGATGCTGAAAACAGATGATTGATTTACGTCAAATAGTTAAAAAATGCAAAGCATACGACAAAAGGGCACAGAGGGAATTATACGAAGTATATTCGCCTGTGCTTTACGGAATATGTCTTCGCTACAGCAAATCGGAAGCTGAGGCTGAAGATATACTGCAGGATGCTTTTGTGAAAATTTTGACAAAAATTAACGATTTTGATGACAGGGGGTCTTTTGAAGGATGGATGAAAAGAATTGTGGTTAATACAGCGATATCATCATATCATAAAAACAAAAAATATAATGATATTTATGATATAGATAAAATTAAAGAAACCGACAGCGAAAATTATACTTTCGGTAACGAATCTTTTACAAAAGATGAATTAATGAGTGTGATAAACTCATTACCTGAAGGTTACAGGATGATATTTAATTTATATGCAATAGAAGGTTATAAACATAAAGAAATTGCAGATATGTTGGGCATAAGCCATAATACATCAAAATCTCAATATTTAAGGGCAAAAGAAAAAATAAGACAAAAACTTGAAGTCATATCAAAAATTAAAATGAAAAGTGAAAAATGATAAAGAAAGATGACATAGAAAAGATTTTCAGAGAACAACTCGGAGATTTTGAAAAAAAGCCCT
>JALSMF010000135.1 GCA_026987795.1 Bacteroidales bacterium | reverse complement strand
TGTGGGACGAAGCCAAAGTCTTTGTAGGAAACAAATTCTTTAAGTCCGGCATCAAAGCACCTGAAATAAAATTAAATCCCGTAAAAGAAGAAAATATTTCAAACAGTAAACTTTTTACTTTTAAAAATACAAACCTTTAAAACACAAACCAAACTTACACTAAAAATACCTTATTTGCATCGACTTTCTTTTTTCAATTTGAATTTCTTTGTTTTTCGGGTATTTTATCTCGAAAGAAAGTATTATTTTTTTTGTTTCGCCCGGCTTTAAACTAAGTTCCCAAGTAAGCTTTCCGCTTGTCTCGTTAAAATCGGCTCCGGATATGTCTAAAACCTTAACTTCAATTTCGTCAGTTTGCGAAATAGGGATTTGGTCTAAAATCTGAAGGTTTATATCTGACTTTCTGTTGTTTCTGGCAATAATTTCGTAAGCCATTGTTTCTTTTCTTTTTGTTCCGATTATTTTAGAGCTGCTGTATGTTTTAAGTTTTGTTCTGGTTACCAAAACCTTTCCGTCCCTGCCCAGAGAAAGATCCAGGGTGTCTTTTACGTTTCTGATATCAATAAACGATTGTCCGAGATAAGTTCCGGCATAATAGACGTTCGCAGGTCCTTCTATTAAGTTCAGGTCTTGCCATCCGGTTATTCGGGCTAACAGGAAAACATCTTTATCCAGTTTTGTTACGGCATAATGCTTATAACTTGCAGGAAGTTCAAACTCATTAATATCAACTATATACGGCTTATCATCTGAAGGAATATCATATGTTTTTTTTATATCAAATTCTGCACTTAGTTCAGGAACTTGCGCATCGGTAAAAATATCGGAAATACCGTCATCTTCTTCAAGTGAAACATCAATTTCTTCATATTCATAAGAAACAGCTGCATCGTCCTGTGATACTGACGGCATATTTTGAGCCTGTATCATTTTATTTTGTATGTAGCCTTCTCCTTTTTTAAACCTTGCAGAGTTATTATAGCTGTAAGTTTTATATTTTAAATACCACGGCTTTAATTCCGGTTTTGAAACACCGGTGTTAGGGTCTGCCGTTGACAGTTTAATTTTAACGTTTTTCCAGTCAATTCCGGTATTATTATAAACTTTTGCCCTGTATTCAAGTTTCACGGGTTTATCTGTATCTTCGGCTTTAATATCGTAAGAAGGGGACCATCCCGCGGCGGTAATTAAATACTTTAACTCTATTTCACTTGATGTTGAAGTATTAGCAGAAATCAAAACGCTTATTTCCGCACGAGAATAGTTAGAACCGGCATTTAACTCGGAAAGTTGTTTTCTGAGCTTCTGTTGCTTTTGTACTAAAACTTTTCGTTGGCTGTTAAATTTACTCAGGGCTGCATTAATTTCCGAAATTCTGCTTCTGTAAAAGTCAGATGCAATTTTTAAATCAGCAATACTTACGCCTTTTTCATTTCCCCCGATTGAAATATTTGACAGAAGCATCTTTTTTTCTGTTTTATATGCGTCAGACAAATCCGTAATTTTTTGTATGCTCTCTGTTATTATTTTAACCGAATCTTTTAATTGTTTTATGCGTGGCTTATTTTTCTCTTCTGAAAGATAATTAATTTTACTTGTTATACCAAGCAAGTCAATATCAGAACCTGTTGTAATACGTATGCTGCCGGCATTAAGCTTAGGAGAAAGATTTGAAAAAACCAGTTGTGTTTTTCCGGGGCTTAATTTAACGGTTTTGCTTCTTTTTACTTCTGCTCCGTTTAAATAAACCGTTACGGAACCGATTTCTGTTTTTATTTCTTTAGATCTAACGTTTTGTCCGGTTATTAATAAAAAAGAACAAAACATTAAAGAAAAGACCGAAATAATGTTTTTCATAATATAAAGTTTTAAATTATAAGGTAAAGATACAAAAAACTCCTAAATGTTATATGAAAGACAACTTAATATATTTTCAAATTGATATATATTTGTAAAAATTTCAGAAGTTTTATATGATTTATCAGACAAAAGGTATTTTATTACATCGTCTTAAATACTCAGATTCAAAGCTGATACTGAAAATTCTGACAAGAAAGTTCGGTTTGCAGTCTTATCTGTATTTCAGTTCAAAATCAAAAAAAAAGATATTCGAACAAAACATATTACATCCTTTGTATATTTTTGATTTACAGGTATATCATAAAGAAAAAAGTCAATTGCATAAAATAAAAGAAATCTCGTCGTCAACGCATTTTATGTCAATACCGTTTAATGTTTATAAACAAAGTATAACATTTTTCATCGCAGAATTTATGCTGAAAGTTTTACAAGAGAATCAAGCAGATGAAGAGCTGTTTGATTTTGCGGAAAATATGATAATAAACTTGGATTCTGCAGAGACAGACATTGCATACTTTCACTTGTTCTTTTTATACAGGCTTACAGAATTTCTCGGAATTTTACCGGATAAAAACTATTCTTCGGCAAGAAAAATTTTTGACCTCAGAGCCGGAAAATTTATAACAGGGCACCCGAATCATAAATTTTTTCTGAGTGAAAAACTAAGCGAAATACTCTATGAAATATCCCGTTCGCCGAAATATGAAATAAAAAAACTGTCCGTTACCAAAAAGGAAAGGGCAGAGTTGCTTGAAAGTTTAACAGAGTTTTATAACATACATTTAGGCAAACCGGGCAAGTTGAAAACGCCGAGAATCTTAAATCAAATATTTTCGTAATCGACAAAAGTTTTTTTGCGGGCTTTAATCAGTCTTTTTTAATAAAACTTTTTCTTTGAAGTTAAAAAACGATGTTGTGCATTTGTTTTTTTTATAAAATGAAAAACAAGGTCTTCGAACTCTTTTTTTTCCTCGCTTAAAATACTCATTTGAATAGGGCAAAAGAAGAAAGCTTTTTTAGTTATCTCATTTTTTATATCGACACTTCTTAATCTTACGGCATCTTTTTCCGTTGTTATTATTATTTTTCGGGGAGAATTTATTTTTTGGAACTCGGAAGAGATTTTTTCAAGGTCTTTTATTGTATATTTGTGATGGTCTTCAAAGTTTAGGACTGTTATGCTTTTACAAATACTTTTACAATGTTCCGTAAACGGCTTAGGATTTCCGATACCGGAAATAAGTAATACATCATAATCTTTTAAATCGCCTAACCGGCTCGGAAGATGTTTATTTTCTTTATAAAAAACAGGAATCGGCTCTTTGTAAGATATTTCCGCAAAATAGAGAGCTTGATACGGTTTAAGCATCAGGTCCGTTGCTGTTATTCGCATATCAATAGGTTTAACACTTTTCGGGG
>JALSMF010000134.1 GCA_026987795.1 Bacteroidales bacterium | reverse complement strand
AAAAAACGGAACATCAAAAGGAATGACATCGTTTAGTTCATTGCCCGACAAACAAATACAGGAAGTTGCATCATTTGTTCTGACAGAACTGAAAAAATAAAAACAAGGAAAACCGCTTAAGAACTGCAACTTTTATAAAGTTGTAGTTTTTTTTGAACAACAAAGTAAAAAATTGATAAAAATCACATTAATATATGACAAATACTAACCGGTAAAAATTAGAAATGATGGTATCAAACGATAAAAAAGAACCCTCATTCCGAGACTCAATATCTACTATTGACAAAAGCGGAAAAAGAAATTGGGTTTTTGCAAAAAAACCAAAAGGCAGGTTATACAATTACAGACAACTGCTCGGTTACTTTTTGTTGGCATTCTTATTTATCGTTCCTTTCATAAAGGTAAACGGAGAGCCGTTAATGCTTTTTAATGTAGCCGAACGAAAATTTATAATCTTCGGAGTTATTTTTTGGCCCCAAGACTCCTTTCTGTTTTACCTTATGATGCTTTCTTTCATACTATTTATAGTTCTGTTTACGGTAGTTTACGGGCGACTGTTCTGCGGCTGGGTATGTCCTCAAACAATATTTTTAGAGTTAGTTTTCAGAAAAATCGAATGGTTAATTGACGGAAACCCTGCAAAACAAAAAAAGCTTAAAGCCCAAGTATGGAATTTTGAAAAAATCCTTAAACGCTTAATTAAGCATATTCTATTCTGGATTTTATCATTTCTTATTGTATCAGCAATGCTGTCATTTATTCTTGGTGCAGAAAACGTAATAAATTTTATAAAAAAACCTTTTCCGGAACACACAAGCGGCTTTATCGCACTAATAATTTTCACTACGGCTTTTTACTTTATATACTCATGGTTCAGAGAACAAGTCTGCTCGTTAATGTGTCCTTACGGCAGGCTGCAGGGTGTTCTTATAGATTCAAATACAATAGTTGTATCATACGACTATTTAAGAGGGGAGCCGAGAGGAGCAGCAAAAAAAGAAAAATCTGAAAAATACGGTGATTGTATTGATTGCAAACAATGTGTTTATGTTTGCCCGACAAATATTGACATACGTAACGGAACACAACTGGAGTGTATAAACTGCACTGCATGTATAGATGCTTGTAATGCAACAATGATAAAAATCGGGAAGCCGAAAGGACTCATACGCTTTGCATCTGAAAACGGAATAAAAACAGGGACAAATTTCAAACTTACACCGAGAAATATTGCATACACTATTGTTCTGACAGGCATTTTAATTTTCTTCTTAACAATGATGCTTACAAGACCTTCCGTAGAAGCAAATATTATACGGGACAGAAATTTTATGTTCCGGGAAAAAAACGACACAATAATTAATATTTATAATATTAAAATTTTAAATAAAACTCATGACAGTCTTAATCTTACCGTCAAACCGTTAAATTTTAAAGGTAATTTAAAATTTTTCGGGGATAATTTAAGTATTAAAAGCGGTGAGAAAACAGAACCTAAAATGATTATTTACATACCTAAGTCAGAAATAAATAAGAAAAACACTATATTGGAACTCGGTATTTATTCCGGCGGTAAGTTATTAGAAAAAACGACAACAAATTTCACGGGACCTGATATATAACACAAAAAATACTTTATATTTGCTGAAAGTAACATAATTTAATATGAAATTAAAATTTACGTGGGGAACCGGTATTCTTATTACCATTATAGTTTTTGTAAGCTTTTTTATAAGTTTTATTATTTTCAGTCTTACCCAAGACGTAAACCTTGTAACCAAAAACTATTTTCCGGATGAAATTGCTTACGATACTAAAATAGAAAAAATAAAAAATACGGATAAGCTAAAAAATAAAATTAATATTTCCGTTAATAATAACATACTTACAATAAATTTTCCGGATGAAATAACCGAACCCGACAAGGTAAAAGGTACTATACTGCTATATTATATAAAAAGCTACAGAGATGATAAAAAATTTACGATAAACTTAGACGAAAACAGAACTCAGAAAATTGACATAACCTCTTTAAAAAAAGGAAGATACAAAATAAAAACAGATTGGTCATATAATGGCAAAAATTACTTTCAGGAAAAAATAACAGAAATTAAACAGTAATGGATTATCAAGTTTTGATATCAGCATTAATACTCGGTCTGGTAACAGGCTTTCACTGTATAGGAATGTGCGGTCCTATTGCCTTAGCCTTACCTCTTAAAAAAGAAAACAGAACGACAAAAGTGAGCAGCACATTGCTTTACAATCTCGGAAGAGCTTTTACATATGCGGTAATGGGGCTTTTTTTCGGTTTTTTCGGACAAAGTTTTGCAATGGCAGGGTTTCAAAAATGGGTTTCTTTAACAATGGGTATACTTATGATTTCATATGTAGTATTTCCTGCTGTATTCAAAAATCGTTTCGACATAGATAAACTTTCTTTCAAATATGCAGGGAAGTTGCGCATTAAACTCGGAAAACTTTTCGGAAAACGAACATACTCAAGCCTGTTTGTTATAGGCTTACTTAACGGGCTTCTGCCGTGCGGACCTGTCTATGCGGCATTATTCGGAGCAATTGCCGTAGGAGGAGCATTAGAAGGCTCATTATTTATGTTTATATTCGGTATCGGAACAATGCCCGTTATGTTTACGATCTCGCTATTAGGCAGTAAAATAAACCTTCAGTCAAGAAAAAAATTGTCAAAACTTATTCCTGTTACAATTATTATTATAGGATTTTTATTTGTAATGAGAGGACTCGGACTTGGTATACCTATGCTTAGCCCGCCGGACAAAATGCTTAAACCTCATGAAAAAAATATGATGATGAATAAACAATCTTCAGAAAATATAAATAAGAATACTTATTATTTATTCTGATTCCTTTTTATACTTTTGCAATTAGTTAGTTTAATAATAAAAAATAAAAATTATGAAAAAGTTATCAATTTCAATTTTAGCAATTATTTTGGCATTTAATGTTTCAATTCTTTTCACATCTTGCGAAAACAGCGAAAAAGATGCTGATGAAGCAGCAGCAGAAATGACAGAAGAAGCAAACGAGGCAACTGAAGAAACCGCTGCGGAAGAAAATGCAGTTGCTGACTATTCTGCAGGTGAAGCAATTTACAAGAGTAAATGTATGGCTTGTCACCAAGAAAACGGTGAAGGTTTAGACCCTTCATTTCCTGCTTTAAAAGGAAAAACAGTAAATCTTGATATGGTTGTAAACGGAAAAGAAGGAACTGCTATGGCTGCCTTCAAAAATCAATTAAGCGATCAGGAAATTGTT
>JALSMF010000133.1 GCA_026987795.1 Bacteroidales bacterium | reverse complement strand
CTTTCATTTTGTATCTTTGTGAGGATAAATACAGTACACCTGTGGTTATTTGATTTATTATCAGGGATTTAACTGTAAATTTAGAATTTAAAAAACTGTATTTTTCAAAAGGGTTTTGCTTTTGGCAAAACTCTTTTTTATTTTCTAAAATAGGCTTAACTGCTGATGCATTTCAGGACGCTTTTCTTCCTTTTTTGCATAAAATAATTCAATCATTCCGAATTGTTTATCGGTTATTTGCATGATACCTACATGACCATCGGGCGGAAGAAAGGATTTTATTCTTTTTATATGAACTTGTGCATTTTCGCGGCTGGGGCAATGGCGCATATATATCGAGAATTGAAACATGCTGAAACCGTCTTGCAATAATCGTTTTCTGAATATTGTTGCTTGTTGCCTTTCTTTTTTTGTATTGGTAGGCAAATCAAAAAATACCATAACCCACATAACTCTGTATTGATTTAATCGTGATAAACTCATAATGTATTAAATTTCCGGATAGAGAATTTTACGGCTGTTGCCGGCAAAACATTGAAACAGACTGGCAGTTGTTCGTTTCATTGCCAACATTAAAGGGCTTTTTTCTTGATCAATAAATACATCTATTGCCGGAATTTTTAGTAATTCGGCTTTTATTTCGGTATTTAACTTTATTTGCGGCTGATGGTATTCATCAAAAGCCAAATCATGAGTGCTTAGTATATCGTAAACTACTTCATCAACATAAGGGCGGTAGGGCTCCATGATATCGTCTGCCAATGCATAAGCATTGTATTTGTTATGATGATGTATGCCCAATGTGGGCAACAGACCCGAAGCCACTAATGAGCGGGCGGTAACGGCACGCAGTATGGCGTATCCATAGTTTAATAAATTATTGGGTGCGGCATCAAAACGTCCGCGTGTAAAATCAGCTACAAATTCGGTAAAAATATTTGCCCAATAAAATGCTGCGGCGCGGGCTTCGTAATTATCAGGATCGCCGGAACGTACAGAGTTTGCCCAATATAGCATATTTTCAAATTCTGCATTTGTTGTTGCATTTTGCGGGTTGCCTTCGCTAAGTTTTTTCAGCATGGCTGCCTGATTAATAATTTTTGCTTTTACGGTTTGCTGCCAAAGCTGTTTTTTAAGAGGTTGGCTGATATTTATTTGGTGTTTAAAGCGTTCTTGCTGCTGTGTGTTTCCGTCGAGGTTAAGCATTAAGCCTTGGGGCATTTTTTTCTCGTTACAGGTAATCAGTGCCACATTATTATCCAGCAAACGCGAAATTAAATTCAGCGAAATGGTCATTTGGTAGGCTTCCATAACCACTACGCCAATGTCTTCAATCGGTATGGAAACCTGCTCTTTGCTTTTATCAGCAAAGTCGATAATTAATTGTTTATTTTTTGTGCTTAAATAGGCATTGTTTCCGAAAAATAGTGTACGTTTAATCATAAAGGATAATGTTTTGATAAGCTTGTATATCAAAACATTATCCAATTATTATGCCGAAAAGTAAAACGCTAACGGAATATATATTTCTTAATTATCCACCTAAAAATTTATGTTAGGATATCCAAGTTAAATTTCCTATTAAATCTATTTCAAAATGATAATTTTCAAAAAGAAAATTCCATCGTTCTGATTTATTAATTTTTAGAAAGGGTATAATTGTTTCTTCCTTAACTTCTGATGATACCGTTTTTATTTTTCTAAGTTTTGAACGTAACTTTTTTACTTCCTCTTTCCCAATTACATGGATAAGTCTATTTAATCTGTAATCAGTATAATTAGAAAAACTAAATCGCTCTTTTTCATATTTATCTTTACGTTTTTTAGTATCGGTTATGGTTTCGTCTTCTTTTATTTCAGGAATATTATTATCAATTTCTATCTTTCTTACAATTTTATCTTTTATTAATTTGTTATTCTTATCAATTTCTTTTTCATCTTGGGAAATTAAATGATGTTTCAAGCGTATTGACCCATGTTCAAATTTTGTTATCTTATACATCCTATATATTTGAAACTTTTTATCCTTTCTTTTCTCAAAATCCTTGTCATTTTTTAGTACAAATACTTTTTGTCCTACTTTTAGTAATTTAATATCCGGATAATTTTCTATGTTTGGATGGAACTTTTTTAAATACAATTCCGGTGTAAATTTTTGATAGTCTTTAAAAGTTTGTGCTATTTCGTGTATAGGGACAGGTATCATTTTTCTCTCAATATTATTTCCTTTTGTTTTTGTTAAGAAAATAGCATAAGGTATTTCGCCAGCTGCTGCATAATATTTGTTTTTGTAATCGTGTTTAGATTTGTAATTTAAACGTTTTTTTACAGTTCTTCCCTCATTCGTTAATATTCTTATATGCCTGATAGCATTTCCTTGAAAATCTTTTAATTCTAACATCCTGACTCCGTTGTCTAACTGTTCTTGTATTAGTTTTTTTAGATTTGTATCAATAATATCTTTAACTTTTACTTTTTCAACAGACTCTCTTTTTACATTTAAAAATTCATTTTTGCCTGTTTTGTATCGCCAAGAACCATCAGAGTTTCTAAGCGGTTTATTATTTTCATCTCTTTCTACATCTTTTATTTTGGCGATGAAAGTTTCTTGAAAAAGTTTACCCCTTATCGTCGTTCCTTTAGCTTTTATCAGTATTTTATTTTCATTTTTATCTAAAACAAATTTGCCTTTACGTTTTAAATATTGAAGTTTACCTCTTCTGCGTACATTTCGATAAGTTTGTTCTGTAATTTTATCTTTTTGATAATTCATAATTAAAGTGTTGTCATCAATATACTTAATTAAATCTTGAGCATTAAAATCTGGATTACCATCCGGGTTTGCTCTATATTGCTTATTTTCTTTTTCATCTAATTCATACATCTTTTTTAGCATTTCCACACGTTTACTACTATTAGTTGGAATAAGAGTTAAAACGGCTGCATCAATACTATGATGTGTATGTTTATTCCGACTTTTTATTTCATCTTTATTTTGAAAACCAAATATTTTTCTAAAATCAGCTGTTGTGCTGCCTTTTTGTACAAATACCTTTTTAAAATATGTCTTTAAAAACTCTCGTGCATATTTACTAACTAACTGGGTGTCCGTTAATTGTCGTCTTACCCAACTGTCCTTTATTTCTTCTGCTGTAAATCTGGCTATTTTATCTTTCCAATATTCATAATGCATTCTATAATAATGCTTTTCTTGAATACGTCTGTTTTTATCTTCTTCATCTTCATTCCCTTTTGGTTTTTTTCTGTCCTCATACAGATTTTTATACCTATCCCTT
>JALSMF010000132.1 GCA_026987795.1 Bacteroidales bacterium | reverse complement strand
GAAATAATATAAATTTTGATATATCTGAGGTGTTTTTATAAAAATAGTAACGTTTGATTTATTGTCAAATTCGTCTTTGAAGTTAACAAAATCGAGGTCTTTATCAAGAGTATTTCCCGTTATGTATGAGTCTGTAGCGTCTTTTAATGTTCTTAGTGAGTTGCTGAATACAACATTATCTTCAATAAATGTAAAATACGGTTTTTCAATATCTTTAAACATTTTTCCGAAAAATAATCTGAAAAATCCGTTTATTTCCAAAGATTGTATCGTATAGTTTTTATATTCTTCAGGTTTGAATTTAAGCGGTGTTCTGTGCTTAATTTTTTTCATTATACGCTCTAAACCTGCCTTAGCATCGTCAATATCATTTGCCGGAATAATAATAATAATATCTTCAGGACGCGTTTTTTTTCCGGGTCTTAATTTTACTACTGCTATTTCTTCTCCTATCCAGCTAAAGAAATCGTCATGAAGGCTTATTCCGAGCAGTCGTTCTGTCTTAGCAATGTTTTCTTTAATATCTTCCATATCTTCTGCATTGCCTTCTTCGTATTGTTTGGTAAGATTGTAGTAAAAATCAAAAAAATTACTGAAACCCATAGAAAAATACATTGCCGTTTTTTTCGGCATAATTTGCCATGCCGTTATTTTTCCCGGTTTTATATTTGCCAAAGCTTTTACGTAAGAACCTACCGAATCTACCGAAGTATACCCGTCAAAACTAAGCATTTCATCTCTTAAATCAATATTAAATCCCGTATATACAAGTGAATTAGAAAGCATCTTAGTTGTTTCCGACTCTTCTGTAAGATAAGCTTTACTGAAATTATCAAGTTGAGAATAATTAAAATACATTCTGAAAAGTTCCTCTCCGTATAATTTATCAGTAACTTTTATAAAATCTTTATCCTTTTCCCAAAAATTACTGTTTTTCTGATCTATTGATTTCTCGAGTAAAGCTCCCGTAAATGAAACAACCAAAAGGTTATCGCTGATTGTCATATATATAACATCTGACGGGCTCATCTCATCAGTCAGTTCATAAATAGTTTCGTCTTTATATTTTCTGTCTTTTACTTTATATCCTTCTGCATTTTTCAAAATATCTTTTAATCCTATTTTCTTAATCTGAGCAAGATTTTGAAGATCTACAACAAACAGAAAGTCCCAATCGGCAGCCGAAATCATATGTAAAGACATAATCAAGCTTCTTTTTTTAAGCATAAAATCAGCAATATTATTGTCCTTCAAATAATTATTAAGCATATCAAAATCTTCGTTCAAATCATTAAAATACGGATTTTTAAGAAGATACTCCCACACTTTACTGCTGCTTATTTCCGTCCATGCTTCTGCAAGATTCTCTGTTTCAATTATCATAATTGCATCATCAGGAACCATGGTCATGGATTTTTTCATATTAACGGGAGAAATAAATTTAATATAGACATAGAATAACCCGGCAAATAAGATTATTAATAAGAATAAAAATTTAAAAAACTTTTTCATTGGTTTTAATTTTTTAGTAAGAAAATAAAAATCAGGCTTCTTTTTCAATAATTTTATAACCGAAAGGTGTCAAAGCCAAACCCGCTAACTTCAAATGCTGCGATGCAAAAGGAATTCCTATTATTGTTATTGTAAAAAAAAGTGCTAAAACGGCATGGGCTACAGCCAAAGATAAACCTCCGGTAAACAGCCATAAAATATTAAACAAAACAGATAAACATCCGGACTGTTTTTCTCTCGGAACTGCCTTATAACCGAAAGGTAACAACGCAAAACTTCCTATCTTAAACAATTGCAGCCCGAAAGGAATGCCTATTACGGTTATTAAAAGAACAACACCGCTTAAAAAATAGGCACCGGCAATTAATAAACCTCCAAAAATTAACCACAGAATATTTCCGATAGTATTCATATCATTGTTTCTGTTTAAAAAAATCTTGTATACAAAAAGTATATGCCGAAAGTAGTAAGAAAAAATAATCCGAGCCAACTTAAAACAATCAAAAATTTACTCGGACGTGCTTCCGGCGGTACAATATTCAAACTAATAACTCTTAAATTTAACCAGCCTAAAACAGGTGCCGTCAAAAAAGCAATTATGGTTGCAATATCAACCATCTGCTTCATATTTCCCAAAAAGAACAGGAAGATTATTATTGTTCCGCCGGTAACAATTACCAGCCAAAATATTTGTATTTTTTTTGTACTTTTTTTATGGTTTAATTTGGGAATTATAATTTTTGCAGTCGGTTCCAAAACCCTGGGATATGCATCCAAACATGTTACGGTTGTGCTTATCATAGTTGCCGATGCTGCAATTGCAATTATGTAATAAGCCCAAGACCCTATACTTTCGGTAAATAAATTTATCAATTGTCCCGCAAAAGTAACTCCGCTGTCAGAAAAAGTTTCACCGGAGCCGTACATTATTAATGCTCCGAGAGATAAAAAAAACAGGGACAGCACAGCAGTTCCGAGATATCCTATTTTAAAATCCAGTAATGATTCTTTCAGTTTCGGGGCATATCCTGTTTCCTTCTTTTTAGCAATTGTCCATACCGAATGCCATACCGAAACATCGATTGCCGTAGGCATCCATCCTACAAGAGCCAATAAAAAACCTATATCCGTAACCCTGTTAAATGTATGTTCAAATTCAGGATTAGGATGGTAACCCGATGAAAAAGCTGAAACAACTGCAATTATTGAAGATATTGCCAGCAAAACAATAATAAATTTCACAAACTTATCTATAGCGGAATATCTGCCTGCGGCAACAACTGCCGCTAAAATCAAAATAATGATAACAGCCCAATAATTAATCGGCAAGTTACTGTGAAAAATATTTGCAAAAATTCCGGCAGTTACTATTGTTACGGCAGACATTAAAAAAAACATAGTAAAAACCGTAATAAAAGCATAAACCCAAACCGCAGTTTTTCCCAGCCTCTTATATCCGTCTATTAAACTTTCGCCTGTCGAAGCAGCATAGCGAGGTGCAAATTCAAAAAAAGGATACTTCAAAATATTTGCAAGAATAATTACCCAAATTAAAGCAAATCCAAAACCGGCACCTGCTCTCGTTGATTGTACGATATGAGAAACACCTATGGCAGCACCTGCCCATAAAAGTCCCGGACCTATAACTTTTAAAAAATTCCTTTTTCCCATTTTTATAATATGAATAAAAGTTCAAAAATAAAAAAAAGATATCAATTATACTCCGATAATATGTGATTTAAATAAGACAACTTTTGTCTTATGGAAATAAATAATTTTATTTATCTTTACAGAAACAAAACCTCTTTAAATTTGTCAAGACTATGAAAACCAAAATTATTTTTCTCATTTCTTTTTTAATATTTACAGTATTTACAATAAAACTTAAAGCTCAAAAAATGACATTCTATCAAACAAAATGGCAAAAAATCGACTCGCTTGAAAAAAAAGGACTCCCGAAATCGGCATTAAAAGTTGTTGAAGAGATTTATACAAAAGCAAAAACAGAAAACAACTCACAGCAAGTTATCAAATCTTTTATTTATAACTTAAAATACAAAAATCAAATAGAGGAAAATGCTTTTGAACGACTTTGCAAAAAACTTGACAGCACGGCACAAACGGCAGATTTTCCCGACAACGCAATTATGAATTCAATGCTTGCAGATATGTATTGGTGGTATTACCAAAAAAATCGATACAAATTTCAGAAAAGAACAAACACCGTAAATTTCGATAACAACGATATAAAAACATGGACACTCGATTACCTCGTCGAGAAAACCATCAAAGCATACACAGCTTCGGTTTCCGACCCCGAGCAACTAAAAAAATTTCCGATTTCCGATTTTAAAGAACTTATTATCGAAGGCAATAAACCAAAAAATCTCCGCCCTACACTTTATGACTTTTTGGCAAATAAAGCAATCGATTTTTTCTCAAGCACAGAAACGTCCCTTACAAAACCGGCTGATAATTTTGAAATTGAAGAAGCATATTATTTTGATGATGCACAATCATTTGCAAATAAAGAAATTGTATCTTCCGACTTCCTTTCGCTGCACTTTCACGGAATTTGTCTCTTGCAGGATCTATTAAAATTTCGACTTTCCGACACAAAAAATAAAGATGCTTTGATTGATGCGGATTTAAAACGCCTGAAATTCGTCTATCAATTTTCCGTTAATCCTAAAAAAGACGAGCTATACCTGAATGCCCTTTCAAATCTTGAAAAAAAATATTCCGATACTCCGTTTTCCGGTGAAATTTCTATCGTAAAAGCAAAATTATACAAAAAACAGTCAAGTAAATACAACCCGAAAAATAAAGACACAGAAAAATACAAATACTATAAAAAAACAGCTTTTGAAATATGTGAAAACATCATAAAAAAATACCCAAAGACACATGCTGCAGAAGTTGCAAAAACCTTAAGCAGTGACATACAATTTCACAATCTTTCCGTCGAAACGGAAAAAATAATTCCGGGCAACTCAAAATTTTCGGCAAAAATTACCTACCGAAATATCAATGAAATTTATATCCGCATTGCAAAAATTGACATGAATAAATACTTAAAATTCTCAGAAAAGCGATACGGAACTGAATTTTACGATAAAATTTTTCAAAACTCGCAAACCGTAAAACAATTTTCGCAAAAAATACCGAATGACGGCGATTTTAACACACACTCGACAGAACTCTTAAGCGACGGTTTGGATGTCGGATTTTACCTCATTTTTATTTCCGATAATAAAAATTTCACCTATGACAAAGGACTTGCAACATATAAAAGCATAACAGTTTCAAACATAAGCTACATAACACAAGAACAAGACGGCGGTGCCCTAAAACTTTGGGTTTTAAACCGAAAAACGGGACTTCCTCTGCAAGGCGTAAAATGTACGGTTTGGAACAAAAAATACAATTCCGCTTTAAAAAAATATATCCGAAATACAAAAGAAACCTACATAACCGATAAAAACGGAACTTTCGTTATCCCGCCCGAAAAGAAAAACTCTTATAACAGTTGGAATATTGATTTTAAACTCGAAAACGACTTTTTAACAAGTGATGAGTCCTTCTACTTGTATGATTACAAAAAAGACAACACCTTTCGCAGACGTACGTATTTTTTCACCGACAGAGCCATATACCGCCCCGGACAAACCGTATTTTTCAAAGGAATATCCATTCTGTCAAACCAAGAAACAAACAAAATCATAACGAACAAAGAAGAAACAGTTGTTCTGTATGATGTTAATTATCAGAAAGTAAGCGAACTAAAATTAAAAACAAACGAATTCGGAACATTCAGCGGTACGTTTATTCTGCCGCAAGGCGTATTAAACGGTCAATTTCAACTGAAAAGTGACTACGGTACCCTTTCTTTTTCAGTTGAAGAATACAAAAGACCGAAATTTGAAGTAAAAATGCTGCCTTTTAAAGGAAACTATCTGCTGAAAGAAACCGTAACGGCAGAAGGCGAAGCAAAATCTTATGCCGGAACTCCGCTGACCGATGCATCCGTAAAATACAGAATTATCAGAACACCGAAATGGCGAGGCTGGTGGTTTTGGAATTTCAGCACACAACCGACCGAAATAAAAAACGGAACTACAAAAACCGATGAACAAGGCAAGTTTAAAATTAATTTCGAAGCACTGCCCGATTTAAGTATGCCCGAAAATGAATTTACCTATTTCAGTTATAAAATAATTGCCGACGTAACCGACATAAACGGCGAAACTCAAAGTACAACCGGTTATATCCAAATCGGTTACAGAGCATTGCAAGTCAGTGTTCCCGTTCCCGAAATTATAGACAAAGACATTGCTGAATTTGAAAAAGATGCAAAATTTGAATATAACATAAATACGCAAAACCTTAACGGCAAGCTTATCCCCGCCGAAGGCGAAGTAAAAATTTACAAACAAAAAGACAACCCCGTACTTTTAAGAAATCGGCTGTGGGCTGCGCCGGAGAAGCAAAATTATACCAAAGAAGAATGGTATAAACAATTTCCCGAAAACGTATATACCGATGAAAATCTGCAACAAAACCTTGAAAAAGAAGAAAAAGTTTTTTCAACGAAATTTAATACCGAAAAAAACAAGAAATTAGACTTATCATTTTTGAAAAATGCCGAAAACGGATATTATATTCTTGAAATAAAATCAAAAGACTCTTTCGGAAACCCTGTAAGCAACAAGCATTTTTTCAAACTTACGTCACATAAAACAAAAAAACCTGCATTTAAAACACCGAGTTTTTATAAACCTGTAAAACTCATATGTGAACCCGGTGAAAAAGCCGCTTTTTTAATCGGCTCGTCATACAAAAATGTCAATCTGATTTTTCAAATAGAAAAAAAGGACAAAATCGTAAAAACCGAATACCTGAAATTAAATAACGAGCAAAAACTCATAACAATTCCCGTAACGGAAGACGACATAGGTAATTTTGCCGTACATTTTGCATTTATAAAAGACAATCGAATTTATAATTATACTTCAACCGTTATTGTTCCTTATTCAAACAAAAAATTGGATATTGAATTTGAAACATTCCGCGATAAACTCTATCCCGGACAAAAAGAAGAGTGGAAAATAAAAATAAAAGGACCCAAAGGCGAAAAAGTTGCCGCCGAAATGCTCGCAACTCTGTACGATGCATCACTCGACCGGTTCAAAAAAAATAACTGGAGTTTTAATATATACAACTCATATTACTCATCAAAACCTTTTACGACAGGAACTTTCACAAGCTCTAACTCTCAGTTAATAAAAGAAAACCTCGACAAAATCCCTATTTATAAAATACTGAATTACAGCAAATTCAATTGGTTCGGCTTTATAGATATTTACTATAATAATACTTCTTCAAGTATCTCCGAAATATTCAGCTATTTCGCTAAAAACATTGATCTCGAAGGACTTGAAACCACTCCGCATTATAAAAGAAAAGGCGTAAAATTATCGCGTGAAGTTTCCGGAGTGCCTCCTACTTCTGAAAAAAAAGAATTAGAAACGGATAAAATTGAAATATCGAATAACGATGAAGATTTTTCAAACATAAAAGTAAGAACAAATTTTAATGAAACGGCATTTTTTTATCCGCATCTTAAAACAAACGAAAAAGGTGAAATTATCATCAGTTTTACCGTACCGGAAAGTTTAACGAAGTGGAAAATGATGGGTTTTGCAACCACCAAAGACTTAAAATACGGTTTTATCAACGAAGAACTTGTTACACAAAAAGATTTAATGCTGATGCCTAATGCACCGCGTTTTCTCCGCGAAAATGATAAAATTACTTTCCCCGTAAAAATCAGTAATATTTCCGAAAAAGATTTAATCGGAAACGTAAAACTCGAATTTTTCGATGCTATTTCGATGAAACCGGTAAATATTCTCATTTCGGGCGAAAAAGCAAATAAAAGTTTTACCGTAAAAGCAGGCGGAAATACGCTTACGGAATGGAAACTTGCCGTACCCGAAGGCATCGGGGCAATTATGTATAGAGTAGTAGCAAAAGCCGGCGATTTTTCCGACGGCGAGCAAAAACCTTTGCCCGTATTAAGCAATAGAATACTTGTTACCGAAAGTATGCCGCTTCCGATAAGGGGAAAAGAAACCAAGAATTTCAAATTTAAAAAACTGCTCAATTCCGGAAATTCGTCAAGTATTCGAAATTATAAATTAACGCTTGAATTTACCTCAAATCCGGCATGGTATGCTGTACAGGCATTGCCCTACCTTATGGAATATCCTTACGAATGTACCGAACAAAGATTCAGTCGTTTTTATGCCAACAGCATCGCATCGCATATCGCAAATTCAAATCCGAAAATAAAACGCGTTTTCGACAGTTGGAAACAAGAAAATGCCGGTGCTTTAATTTCAAATCTTGAAAAAAATCAGGAACTGAAAGCCGTTCTTTTGAAAGAAACGCCCTGGGTTTTGCAGGGAAAAAACGAAAGCGAACGCAAAAAGCGCATCGGTTTACTTTTCGACCTTAATAAAATGGGCAATGAATTGAATATCGCTCTGCGTAAAATACAAAAAGCACAAAAATCAAACGGCAGTTGGCCCTGGTTCGAAGGTATGCCCGAAAGCTGCTATATTACGCAATACATCGTTACCGGAATGGGACATCTCGACAAACTCGGCGTAAAATCCGTAAGGCAAGACCAAAAAACTTTCAGTATGCTGAAAAAAGCAATCGGATATTTAGATACAAGAATAAAAAAAGATTACGATTGGCTGAAACAACATTACAAAAAAGAAGAACTCGAAAAAAATCATCTGTCGTATTCGGCAATTCAATACCTTTACGGAAGAAGTTATTTTTCGGATATTCCCGTGCCGAAGCATTCGCAGGAAGCGTATGATTATTACCTCGAACAGGCAAAAAAATATTGGCTTTCGCAAAGCAAATATATGCAGGGAATGATTGCTTTGGCATTGTATCGACAACCGCAAGCAAAAACAGGCATTCACACCGAACAGGAAATCGTAAAATCGTTGAAAGAACATTCGATTAATCACAAAGAACTCGGAATGTATTGGAAAGATAATGTCAGCGGCTGGTATTGGTATCAGGCACCTATTGAATTTCAGGCACTTATGATTGAAGTTTTTGATGAAGTTGCAAAAGATACACAAGCTGTAAACGATATGAAAATTTGGTTGCTGAAACAAAAACAAACCCAATACTGGAAAACAACCAAAGCCACTGCCGAAGCCGTTTATGCTTTGTTAATGCGAGGAAGCGATTGGCTTGTAAGCGATAAGCAAGTCGAAATAAAAATCGCCGGCAAAAAATTTGACCCGAAACAACAAAAAGACCTGAAAATTGAAGCCGGAACCGGTTATTTTAAAACTTCATGGAACGGAAACGAAATAAAACCCGAAATGGGAAATATTTCCGTAAAAAAAACAGACGAAGGCGTGAGTTGGGGTGCAATGTATTGGCAATATTTCGAAGATTTAGATAAAATAACACCGCACAAAACACCGCTGAAACTCAAAAAACAATTATTTATCGAAAAACTTACCGAAAGAGGCAAAGTAACAGAGCCGATTTCCGACAAGGCAAAACTGAAAATCGGCGATAAGGTAATTGTTCGCATTGAACTTCGTGTTGACCGCCAAATGGAATACATCCATATGAAAGATATGCGAGCAAGCGGCTTTGAACCGATAAACGTTTTTTCCGGCTACAAATACCAAGACGGTTTGGGCTATTACGAAACAACCAAAGATGCCTCAACCAATTTCTTTATGGAATATCTGCCAAAAGGAACCTATGTTTTTGAATATCCTCTGCGTGTAACCCACGAAGGCGATTTTTCAAACGGCATTACGACAATTCAATGTATGTATGCACCTGAATTTACGGCACATTCCGAAGGGGTGAGAGTTGATGTTAAAAAATAAAAAAGATAAAACAGGAGAGGCTGCCGAAAAAGACAGCCTCTTTTTATTTAAAAAGATTTACGTTATTCAATTTAACATATTTTTTGCGGCAGTATAGACTGCATCTGCGGTAATACCGTATTCTTCATAAAGTTTCTCGTAAGGGGCTGAAGCTCCGAATTTATTAATCCCGATAACTTTTCCTTTGGTCCCGACATATTTATACCACGACATATTCGATGCAGCCTCAACAGCTATTCGTTTTTCGCACCTTTCCGGAAGCAATTCATCTTTATATATATCATTCTGATTATCAAATACTTCCATAGATAAAAATGAAACAACCCTCACTTCAATTCCGTCTTTGTTCAGCATTTCTTTTGCCTTAACGGCCATTTCGACTTCCGAACCGGATGCCATTAGAATAATATCAAAATCAACATCATCGCTGACGGCATAAGCACCTTTTTCGGCTTCTTCTATTTTTGCAAAATCTCTGCCGTTTCTGTTTACCGTCGGCAATCCTTGTCTGGTAAGCACCAAAACAGAAGGACCGGAAGTATTTTGTAAAGCAAGTTTCCATGCAAGAGCCGTTTCGTTAGCATCTGCCGGGCGAAAAACCGTTAAATTAGGAATTGCTCTCAAAGATGCCAAATGTTCAACGGGTTGATGCGTAGGTCCGTCTTCACCCAAGCCTATAGAATCGTGCGTTAAAACATAGATAACTCTTATTCCCATAAGTGCCGCCATTCGCATTGCCGAACGCATATAGTCAGAAAATACAAAGAATGTTCCGCCGTAAGGTATTAACCCGCCGTGCAAAGCAATTCCGTTCATAATTCCCGCCATTCCGAATTCACGAATACCGTAATGTATATAAGTACCCCAGCGGTTATCCGGGCTGTAAGACGACTGACTTTTTGCTTTGGTTTTGTTAGAAGGGGTTAAATCTGCCGAGCCTCCGATAAGATTAGGAAGTTGGTCTGCAAGTTGTTCTATTACTTTTCCGGAAGATGCTCTTGTGGCAAGTTTTGTTCCGGTTTCAAATTCTTCAATTTTAATTTCCGGAAGTTTATTTTCAATTATTTGCTTCAATTCTTTAGCGGCATCTTCATTATTTTTCGTATATTTTGCTAACAGTTCATTCCATAATTCTTCAAACTCTTTTCCTTTTTTTATTTTTTGTTTTGTAAATTCATATACCTCATCAGGAACATAAAATTTTTCAGTTGAGATGTCTAAATTCTCTTTTGTTAAAATAATTTCTTCTTCACCGAGCGGAGAGCCGTGTACATCATGAGTTCCGGCTTTATTAGGACTGCCGAAACCAATAGTTGTTTTGCAAATAATTATTGAGGGTTTTTCGGTTTCTGATTTTGCTTTTTTAATTGCCTCATTAATTTCATTATAGTTATGCCCGTCAATTTCAATAACTTGCCAATCGTATGCTTCAAAACGTTTTTTTGTATCTTCCGTAAAGGAAAGTTTGGTGTCTCCGTCAATTGTTATATGGTTTGAATCGTAAAACAGAATAAGCTTCCCGAGTTTATTATGTCCTGCAAACGAACATACCTCATGTGAAATACCTTCCTGCAAATCGCCGTCGCCTGCGGTAACATAAGTGTAGTGGTTTATTATTTCGATATCTGTATTATATTTTGCGGCAAGAATTGTTTCTGCCAAAGCCATTCCTACGGCATTTGCAAGTCCTTGCCCGAGAGGTCCGGTTGTTGTTTCAACACCGTCCGTATCCTGCACTTCGGGATGACCGGGTGTTTTGCTGTGCCATTGTCTGAATTCTTTAATATCATCCAAACTTAAATCATATCCGTAAAGATGCAGCAGGCTGTATAAAAGCATACTGCCGTGCCCTCCTGACAAAACAAATCTGTCTCTGTCAAACCAATCAGGATTTTCAGGATTAAATTTTAAATGCTCATTAAAAAGCACTGTTGTAACATCTGCCATTCCTAAGGGTAAACCCGGGTGCCCTGAATTTGCCTTTTGAATTGCGTCAATTGATAAGCCTCTTACTGTATTTGCCGTTTTTTTAATTAAGTCAGTATTCATTTTTTATTTTTAAAATTTCGGGCAGCAAAGTTAGTAAAAAAAATAACTGTTTAGATAAGTCATAATCACATTTTTCGTTTATGCGACAATAAAAAAACGGGATATTGCACTTGCAAATCCCGCTTTTTTATTATTTTTTAACTTTTCCGGTTTACCAGCCGTCGTTATAATCGTCATAGTAATCTCTTTTATTGTAGTAATTCCAGTCATCATCATAATAATCAGACCTGTAATTGCCTATATAATTATTCAGTTCCCGAATACTGCTGCTGAACGTAAATGCATTATTTACAAGGTAGTAATTGCGTTTGTCAACACAGTATCTGTATGCAAATTTTGCAACTTTCAATTTTGTAGATTCAAAACTGAACATTGTCAATATACGATAAACCTGATTGGCTTTTACTCTGTGAGTTGATATCGCCTGTTCTGCAATAATTCGTTTATCGTTTTCAAAAGATGCGTGCCTCATTGAATTTTGCAGTTGTGCAAGATTCAGCAACGGTTTGTTATAATATCCTCCGCCGTCAACGTAGCCTCCGTCATCATAAACAGGGGTAATGCTTTTTATTACAAGCCGGTTATACCTGTTTATTCTTGCTCTTACAACAGAATTTGCCCGTATGTAAATACTTCCGTTATAAACAGTTCTGTATGTGCCGTACCTGCCTCCTATTCTTTTCTTAACAACTAAACGATGAGAACCGGCTCTTATTCCGGAAAGTCTGAACAAAGAAGTAGGAACATCATATATTTTTCTGTCAAAAATAACCGTAAATACTGAGTTATCAGCCATTCTTAATCGTAATTCGGAACTTCCGTATCTTTGAGCTTCCGAACTTTCAGGTGTAAAAAGAACACCTAAAACTGCCAGGGTAAAAATTAATCTTTTCATAGCTTTTCCTTTTAAGTTTGATTTATTAATTATAAATCAATTCGTATGCCGGTTTTTATTTTTCAGGTATCTCTAAAGTGTCACTATGCTCTTTCGTAACTGAATCATACTTCATTACTCCTTGATTCTCAGATTGTATAAATACTTGTTTTATGTTAATATCTTTTATATTAAAATATTTTTCAATATACCTTTCCAAACTGTCTTTTCTCATAAGTCCTTCTTCCGTTATCAGGCTGTCTTCTCCGTTAAAAAATATCTGACCGACAAAAAGGTCATTTTCTTTTCTTTTAAAAAAAACAGTATCTCCGGAACTTGTTAAAAATCCTATTACAGGATTTACGGTATAAAAAATTTTAATATCGGTATTTTTATCATTTCCCAATGCTTTTTTTGTATTTTCCGCCAACGTTTTAAATCTTTTATATATTAAATTAAATTCCCGTTCAGACTCTTTTCCTGTTAAGTGTATAAACTTTTTATATTCATTTTCGGAAAGTGAGAAAAAAACTAAACTTCTTGGTTTTATATATAATATTTCAGCAGAATCGGCAGATACACGGCTGTTGCCGGATTTATTTAAAGCGGAATCAGCCAAGTTAAATTTGTTCTTACTTTCCGATATTTTTTCAGGACGGCAATTGCTTACGAAAAATAAAATAAAAAATATATTTATTATTATATAACCGCTTTTCATCTGTTTTCAATTTAAGGCACAAGATAAATTTTTGACAGGAAAATTTAAAATATAGTTTTTAACTTTGCAAACTTAACATAAAAATACACCGAAATGTATAATACAGTTTTTTATCTTATTATCGGTATTTTAGTATTTTCTTATATTCTTTCACAATACATTGATTTTTTAAATACAAAATACCGCAATAAAAATATCCCGCCTGAACTCGAAGGCATATATGACAATCAAAAATACAAAAAATCTCAGGAATACGGAAAGCAGAATTCTAAACTTTCGTTTTACAGTTCTGCTTTTGTACTGTTACTTACTTTAAGTATGCTTTTTTTCGGCGGTTTTAATTATATAAATGAAATCGCCCTCTCATTTTCGGATAATCAAATTATTCAGGTATTAATTTTTTTCGGTATACTTTTATTTGTTTCTGATATTATAACAACACCTTTTGCTGTTTATTCCGTTTTTGTTATTGAGGAAAAGTTCGGTTTTAATAAAACAAGTATAAAAGCATTTATTACGGATAAAATTAAAGGATGGTTTATAGGTGCCTTAATAGGCGGAGGTTTGCTTGCCCTTATCGTTTGGTTTTACCTTAAAACTGAAGATATGTTTTGGATATATGCCTGGATTACCGTAAGCCTGTTTTCAATATTTATGACAATGTTCTATTCTGATATAATCGTACCCTTATTTAACAGGCAAACACCTTTGGAAGACGGTGAATTACGACAATCCATAGAAAAATTTGCCGAAAAAGCGGGCTTTAGATTAAATGATATTTATGTTATTGACGGTTCAAAACGTTCGACAAAAGCTAATGCTTATTTCAGCGGACTCGGACCGAAAAAACGTATTGTTTTATATGATACTTTAATTAACGACCTTACAACTGATGAAATAATTGCCGTTTTAGCCCATGAAACAGGGCATTATAAGCATAAACATACGATAAGCAATATTATTGCATCTGTTATACAAAGCGGAATTATGTTTTATATATTTTCGCTGCTTGTCGACAATCCGGAACTTTCAAAAGCAATGGGCTCCGAAAAAACATATTTTCAACTCGGATTGATTGCATTCGTTATTCTTTACAGTCCTGTATCAACCGTTACAAGCTTGTTTATGAATGCGGTATCTCGTAAAAATGAATACGAAGCCGATGCCTTTGCAAAAAGATACGAGCAAGCAAAAGGGCTGATTTCAGGACTTAAAAAACTAACAGCAAAAAATTTGAGTAACCTCACTCCGCATCCTTGGTTTGTTTTCTTTAATTACTCCCACCCCACTCTTTATCAAAGAATTAAAGCTCTGAATAATGAATAAAGAAATTGAACGTAAATTTTTGGTTTTAAATAATGACTTCATTAAAGAAGCTGAAAGTTCATCAAAAATAGTTCAGGGGTATTTATCTAAAGATCCGCGAAGAACTGTGAGAATTCGTATAAAAGACGAAAAAGCATTCATTACCGTTAAAGGAATTTCCGTAAATAAAGGCACTGAAAGATTTGAATATGAAAAAGAAATAAACAAACAAGATGCGTTACAATTATTAGATTTATGCCTGCCGGATATAATCAAAAAAACAAGATACTATATTCCGGCAGGAAAGCATATTTTTGAAGTTGACGTTTTCGAGGGAAAATATAAAGGGCTCATTATTGCTGAAATTGAACTTGAAAATGCCGATGAAAATTTCATAAAACCGAATTGGTTAGGCAGAGAAGTAACCGGAAATAAAAAATATTACAATTCTGAGTTATCGAAAAACACAGATATTATCCCTGAAATTACAAAAAGAATGATTTCTTATTTCGGGAATGATGTCAGACGAATTAATCATGCCCTTAAAGTTTTTACTTATGCACAAACTATCGGCAAACTCGAAAACATTTCTTTTGAAGACCGGCAAACAACAGAAATTTGCGGACTTTTGCACGATATAGGAATAAAAATTTGCGAAAAAAAATACGGCTCAACAGCCGGCAAGTATCAGGAAATTGAAAGCCCTGTCGTTGCAAAAAACATACTCTCAGATTTTAATATTCCCGAAAAAATTAAAGACCGAATCTTATTTATTATTGCCAATCACCATTCTTACAATAAAATTGACGGTATTGATTTTCAAATTCTGGTTGAGGCAGATTTTCTTGTAAATTTTGAAGAAGGTAACGAGCCTGAAAACATTTTATCAGACGTTAAAAAAAATATTTTCAAAACAAAAACATCTTTGATCCTTATTGAAAATATATTTGCATAATTTATATTCTAAAAAACAAGAAAATATTTGCAAAACCTTCTTAAATTGTTTATATTGCATTTTGGAATGAGAAACTTTTAAATCTTGATATTATGAAAGCAAATACACAAAATGTAATTTTAATACCTACTGATTTTTCGGAAGTTTGCAACAACGCAACAGAACACGGTATGGTTTTGGCTAAAGCTTTAAAAAGTCAGGTATGGCTTTTACATGTGTTTGATAAAGATACGGAAAAATATCTTCAAAAAAACAACCTTGAAGCTAGCAATCTTGAAATTATGCTCAAGGAAATTGCCGATAAATATATTAAAAAATACGGTATATCAGTAGATACTCTGATAGAAAACGGGAATCTGTTTGAAAAAATTAAAGAAGTTAACGATCGTATAAAATCGAAATTAATAATTC
Source organism: Bacteroidales bacterium (assembly GCA_026987795.1). GTDB lineage: Bacteria > Bacteroidota > Bacteroidia > Bacteroidales > JAADGE01 > JAADGE01. The sequence goes on along the minus strand of JALSMF010000132.1, from coordinate 4,401 downwards.
TCGGGACACACGGAAAAATGGGTTTTCAAAAAATAGCAGGGAGCTATGTTCTTAAAATAGTTTCTATGACAAATACGCCCACCGTAGTTGTACAAAAAGAGTCAAAAGCTTCGGGATATAAAAATATAATATTTCCGATAACGGCAAACACAGAAGACAGACAAAAAGTTAACTGGGCAATTGCAATGGCAAAAGTTTTTGATGCAGTTATACACCTGATTCCGAAATTTGAGTCGGAAAAATATCATAAAACGAAAATAATGAACGTTACAAAGCAAATTAAAAATATTTTAACAGAATACGGTGTTAAATTTGTAGATAAAGTATCATCTCCGGAGGCAGGCAATTTTGCAAAGCAAGTTATTGATTATGCCGTAGAAAATAAAGCCGACTTAATTATGACTCTGATAAACAAAGACAAAACATTCTTTTTCAGTTCGTGGGATGAGCAAATAATTTATAACTCTTCACAAATTCCGGTTATCTGTATTAATCCTGTTGATACTAAAAAAACCACCTGGGCAAAAAGTTGGTAATTTATCAGGGTTAAAAAGCTTTCTGAAGAGGCATAATTGCCTCTTTTTATTTTTCGGGATAAAAAATTTCCGATAATTTTATTTTTTTTTACTTTTGCCGCACTGCCATCTTAGCTCAGCCGGTAGAGCAGCTCACTCGTAATGAGCAGGTCGCGGGTTCGAGTCCCGTGGATGGCTCGCAGAACATATTAGTAGAAAAGGCAGTATTTCCGGTGAATACTGCCTTTTTCTGTGTTTCAAAGGGTTTTATACAAAAAATAATTTTCGCCATATTTGACATATTCGCCAAAAAAACATAAATCTGCAGATAAATGTTTTACCTTGTTTTACTTTTTTGTTTTAGCTGTATATATGAAAGCAACTTATCAATTAGTTTTTAACCGAAAGAATAAATTTAACTCTCAGGGAAAAGTATGCTTCCCCCCTTTGTTAAGACAACTTTTTATATAACACCTACAAAATATTAAAATTAATAAGGAAAAAATCACAAATAAAAACTTACAAAAAGTAATTAATACCTCTATTTTTTCGGTTTGACGTTTTAAAATGCTATATTTACCAAATTAAAGAAATTGGCTACTTTGCGGATTTGAGAGTGTGTATGTTAAGCGCACTGCTCATAACCCGATATTGATTGACATTCAGATAAATCTGACCGAAATTGCTCCGTGCTTTGCACTCTCGCCCTTTCAGGAAATTCACTACTAACAGGTCGCTAAACCAATTTGCAGAAACAGCACAAAAGAGAGGCTTATAAATTTATATGCCTCTATAAGTGCAAATAAATTAATAAAAATTAAGAAATAAATTATGAATGAAAAAGCATTAGTATACAGTGAAAATGAGTTTGGAAAGATAGACGGAAAAGTGGCAAATGGTTTAGCCAGATATTCTGAACGATATGAAATCGTCGGAATTATAGACAGTACAAAAACAGGACTGGATGCAGGAGAATATCTTGACGGAATTAAAAATAACATTCCAATATTTAACAGTATTGATGATGCCTTGAATAGTTTAGGCTATGTCCCTGAATATTTTATCGGCGGTATTGCACCGCTTGCTTCGTTCATTGACAAGACACAGAGACAAATAATCATAACTGCAATGGAAAAAGGGATGAATATTATTAATGGTCTTCCGGAATATTTCACCGAAGATGATGAATTTATTCAAAAAGCAAATGAATATGGTGTCCGAATTTATGATATCAGGAAAGCTCCGCCAAGAAATAAACTCCATATATTCTCAGGGCGTATTTTAGAAATCAGAACCCCGGTAATACTTGTAGCAGGAACAGACTGTGCTGTAGGAAAAAGAACGACAGCCCGATTACTTGTTGAATCTTTGAAAAAACAAGGTTTAAAAACAATTTTTGTAACAACCGGACAAACAGGCTTACTTCAAGGTGCAAAATACGGTATTGCTTTGGATGTTTTAACTTCGGGCTTTGCAACAGGAGAAGTTGAAAATGCAATTGTGAGTGCCGTTGATACAGAACAGCCTGATATAATTATAGTTGAAGGTCAAGGAGCTTTGAGTCATCCTGCATTTACATCCTCAAGTGCAATTCTTAGAGGTGCATTGCCTGATGCTATAATTATGCAACATCCGCCCAAAAGAAAGAATCATTGTGATTATCCGACAATACCTATGCCTAAATTAAAAGATGAAATAAAGCTTAACGAAATATTTTCAAAATCAAAAGTAATTGCTATTACACTTAATCATGAAGATATGACAGACCGGGAACTTGAAAATACAATATTAGAGTATGAGAATAAATATAAACTGCCGACTACAGATGTTTTAAAGTACGGATGCGATAAAATTATTAAAAAAATATACAAAGTGTTCCCGAAAATACAGAAGTGAGTATGATTGATATTACAACACCGAGAATTGAGATAAACCTCAGAAAAATTGCCCATAATGCAAAAACACTGAAAGAATTTTACGGCTCAAAAGGCATAGACGCAGCCGGCGTAACAAAAGTAGTTTGCGGCGATACTAACATTGCAAAAACTCTGATAAATAGCGGAATAAATATCCTTGCTGACTCAAGAATCACCAATATTATAAAAATGCGTGATGCAAATATAAAAGCACAATTTCTTTTATTGAGAACCATTCAAAGTCAAGCCGAAGATGTAGTAAAATATGCCGATATTAGTCTTAATTCGGAACTTGCGGTAATTAAAGAACTTTCAAAATTTGCAGTTGAACAAAATACAATCCACAAAATTATTTTAATGGCGGAGTTAGGTGACTTGAGAGAAGGTATTATGCCTTCGGATTTAGGAAACACCGTTAAAAAGGTAATAAAGTTAAAAGGGATTAAACTTGTAGGTATCGGGACAAATTTAGCCTGTTTCGGCGGAATAAAACCCGATAATAAAAAAATGGAGGATTTGTCATCAATTACCAAAAATATTGAGAATAAATTCAATTTGAAATTAAAATTTATTTCCGGCGGAAATTCTGCTAATTATAATTGGTTTATGACTACAAAAGATGTTGGAAAAATCAATAATTTACGACTTGGTGAATCCATATTTTTAGGTCGTGAAACGCTTAACAGAAAAACTATTCCAAAGTTATTTACTAATGCATTTACTTTGATTGCAGAGGTTATTGAGTCAAAAATAAAGCCCTCCTTGCCTTATGGCGATGTTTATCAGGATGCATTTGGAAATACTCCGAAGTTTCGTGATATCGGTAAAATAAGAAGGGTTTTACTCGGAGTCGGCGTGCAAGATGTTTTGGTTTCCGGCTTAACGCCTATATTGGATATTAACATTCTCGGTGCAAGTAGCGACCATATTATTATTAATGCCAAACAAACCGACTTAAAAGTGGGAGATACAGTTAAGTTCAATCTCAATTACGGAGCTTTACTTGCTGCTATGACTTCACATTATATAATTAAAAAATATAAATAATATGACTACAGAAAGATATTGCGAATTAGCAGAACGATTAGACAGGTACCAAAAACAGCTTGTCCCGACTATTATCATTAAAGATGATAATTCTCCGTTAATCAGTTTAAAAGATTCTGACTTTAATTTAATTTTTGAACCGTCTGTCAAAAAAGATTATAAATATTTGGCAAGAGAAGCTGTCTATGAAAAAATAGGACGGATAAGCAAGATTTTATACAATGAAGAAAAAAAATTAATTATTCGTTCGGTATGGCGATCGTTCGCACATCAAAAACTTTTACGAATCAGAAGAGAAAAAAACATAAAGAAAGAACATCCCGATATATCAGAGGAAGAAATATCTGAAATAGTTTCTTACTTTATTGCTTCGGAAGAGGAATCAATGCATTCAACCGGCGGAGCTGTTGATGCTTTAATTTATGATTTGAAAAAAGATTGTGTAATGGATTTCGGCAATAATGACGGGATACATTTAGAGCTTAATAAAACATGCTATCCCTTTTATCCGGATATTACACCGCAAGTAAAAAAGAACAGAGAATTACTTATAAATTTATTTGAGAATGAAGGATTTGTAGTTGATTCTAAAGAATACTGGCATTTTGATTACGGAAATGCTGTTTGGGCAATAGAAAAAGGAAAAAAATATGCTAAATACGGTATCATCAGAAAATAAATAATCAGAACATACTGATGTCAGGCACAATGTTGGCAGCATCCGTTTAAGGAGGGAAAGTTTTATTAATTTTATCAACTGAAACACATTATCACAACCGGATACTAAAATCATTGCCGGATTCTTGAGAACTCTTAAAAACTCAAGAATCACGGGCGGCAATGATATAGCATTTATTTCACTTTTTGCAATGTAAAATTACTTATTTTATATCAATATTACAAATATATGATATAAAATAATA
>JALSMF010000131.1 GCA_026987795.1 Bacteroidales bacterium | reverse complement strand
TCCGTGAGTCTGTAAAATATGTTACCTACGTGCCAGTTTTCATCCTTCTGTTCTTTTATTGTTCTTATCCAAAAATCCGGTATTCCCATTGCAAGCCTGTAATCAAAACCGAAACCTCCGTCGGACAACGGACTTGCAATACCCGGCATACCGCTCATTTCTTCGGCTATCGTAATTGCCTCAGGCTTTATTTCATGTATAAGTTTATTAGCCAAAGCAAGATATACCAAAGCATCTTCGTCCTGATTTTCATTATAATAATCGTTATAAGAAGTAAAATCGGTTCCGAGACCGTGATTGTAATAGAGCATACTTGTAACACCGTCAAACCTGAAGCCGTCAAAATTATATTCTTCTGTCCAAAACTTACAATTTGATAAGAGGAAATGCAATACCGAATTTTTGCCGTAATCAAAACACCGCGAATCCCAAGCCGGATGATATCCTCTGTTTCCGGAATGAAAAAATTGATATTCGCTCCCGTCATATTTTGATATACCTTCAACTTCATTTTTAACTGCGTGAGAATGAACAATATCCATTATTACTCTTATTCCGTATCCGTGAGCCTCGTCAATTAGTTTTTTTAAATCGTCAGGAGTTCCGAACCGCGATGAAACAGCAAAAAAACTTGATACGTGATATCCGAAAGAGCCGTAATACGGATGTTCCTGTATTGCCATTAATTGTATTGTATCATAGCCTAAAGAGTGTATTACAGGTAAAATTTTTTCTCTGAATTCGTTAAATCCGGAAACTTTTTCTTCTTCCGAAGACATTCCTATATGTGCTTCATAGATAAATACGGAATCTTTTTTTTCAGGAACTTTATTTTTGAATTTGTAATGATTTTCAGGAAACCAAACTTGAGCATTAAAGATTCCGGTTTGCTCATCCTGCACAACTCGCGAGGCATAGGCAGGTATTCTGTCTCCGCTGCCTCCGTCCCATTTGACAAAAAGTCTGTACAGGTCTTTATGTTTTAATATATTTGATTTTATTTCAATTGAAAATTCTCCGTTTTTATCTTTTTTCAGTTTAAACTTTTCTGAAACTTTCCAATTTGAAAAATCTCCAATAATATAAACATCCGTTGCATTAGGCAAACTGTCCCTGTATATAAATCCTGATTTTGTTTTATGCAGACCGAAATATTTGTGAGCATCGGCAAAATTTGACAAACTTTTATTTCCTGCAAGTTCTTTTTCTTTTTCTTTAGTTTTATCAAGTCTTGCTCTGATAATATCTTCAAAAGGTTTTAAATAGGGATCATTTTCAACTATCGGAATTTTCATTGTTCGGTTTTAAATAAAATTATACTTAAATCTATTTACAAAGATATATCAAAAAGACCGAACAAGTCAATTATTAAAGAATTTAAAAAAGTTTTTACAAGAAACTTCTTATTGCGAGTTCATAAGATTTTAATCCGAATCCTGATATTATTCCCGCACAATACGGTGCTGTCAGTGATTTATGTCGGATTTCTTCTCTGCTGAAGATATTTGAGATATGCACTTCCGTAACCGGAGTTTTTATTGCTTTTACGGCATCGGCAATTGCCAGCGAGGTGTGTGTATATGCTGCGGCATTAAGTATAATCCCATCGTAAGAAAAGCCTGTTTCGTGAAGTTTGTCTATAATTTCTCCTTCATTATTAGACTGAAAAAACTCAATATTTATTTCCGGAAATTTAGCCGGAATATTTTCAAACCAGCTTTCAAAAGAGACATTTCCGTATATAGATTTTTCTCTTATACTCAAAAGGTTAAGATTGGGTCCGTTTATAATAATAATTTTTTTCATTCGCCGAAAAGGATTAATACTTATGAGCTTTTCTGTCTTTTAATTTATAACTGATATTTTCAAAAAACGCAAATGTTCTTTTTATTACACTATAGTAAAGTGTTATATAAAGCAGCAATGTGTAAATCCAGATTATTACAAAGTTTACCCAGTATGTCGGATAATATTTACCATCAAAAAGTTTTTTCTTAGGAGCATAAAAGTGAGAAATTAGAATTTTTTCGGGATATTTATATATCATATCGGTTTTTTGATACAGATGACCGTTATATTCAAGTATTTTTTTCAGTTCGTTCTTATTAGTAACAATATCCTCAAGGGCTTCATTGTGATAATCTCTTTTAAGCTGAATATATTTTTCGTTTAATTCGGGTGTTTTGGTTTGCTCGTAAATATATTCATCTTCTTTTTGCTCTGCTAATTTGTATCTGTCTATATAATATTGCTTCAATTCTAAAAGATATTCTTTAGCTTTTTTAATGTCTTCTTTTGTAATTTTATCAATATACAGGTTATCAATATTTATATCCGACTTTACGCTTCTGTTAAATTTCAGTTCTTTTCTTATCTCATTCCTTAAAACTTCAAAGTTGTTTATGATTTTATCTTCTTTGGAGAGTTCGTTTTTGTGTCGTTCATAAAAGTTAATTTTGTTATTCAGGTTATTTATAACCATATCTTTTTTAAAATTTGCTTCGTGTTTTATTTTTTCCCACTTGTAAATAGGTTCTTGATACTTGTTGTACACAAACTGATATGTTGCCAGAGCTTCGTAAGCCCACCTTGCCGTAATAATTTCACCGAACCACGGAACTGTTCCGGGAGTGGTAATTGCAGGATTAAGTTTCTCATATCTCACAATAATACCGCTCAGAATAATTTGCGGAATAATCAGAAAGGGAATTATTATATAGATTGTTACCGATGTTTTAAACCCGTCAGATATGTTCAGACCCATCATAATCGAGAATGCCCATGTCGTAAAAAGAATCAGCCAGTATTCCCAATACATTGATCTTATTTCAAGAATATAGTTTCCTATTAAAGTAAATGACAACGCCTGATATGCGGCAATAGTGAACAATATAAATGTTTTGGAAAGCAGATAACTGTTTCTGCTGAGATTTAGAAAAGATTCTCTGGTTCTTATTTTTCTGTCTTTTATTATTTCATCTGCACTCATTGTCATTCCGGTAAACAGGGCTATAATAACAGCCATAAAAATAAAAACGGGAATATTATCATTTTCGCTGTAGCTGTATCCGTATGCATTTTCTGCTGAAATGTCAAGATATTTTATTATTTCTGAAAGCAAATATGCCAACAGGGGAGCTTCCAGCAGATTAAGAATCATATATTGAACGTTTGCAAGTTTTGACTTGACGTCTCTTTTAGTAAAAATCCAAAACTGCCTGAATTTTCCGGGAACTTTAAATTTTATTTCAGGAAGTGTTTTCGGGATTTTTCGTTCTTCTTTAAATTCACCGGAAGTATA
>JALSMF010000130.1 GCA_026987795.1 Bacteroidales bacterium | reverse complement strand
GTTGTTGCGGAAATACTCAGTCCTAAACAAGAACTGAGCAGAATATGGGAAGTACACGGAACAATTAAAGACGATACTAAAAGCAAATTAAGTTCTGTCATTCCGGTAATAATTGACACCTTTAAACTGAAAATAGTCCAGCTTAAAATTGAAGATATCAAAACTCAGCTGTCCCGCCTGCAACCTTCCGAAAAATACGAAGAAGAGCTAAACCGCCTACTCGGTGAATTAGACATATTCGACCCCCTGAAAGTAAAACTTACCGAATATCTTGAAAAATTAGCACTGCTTTAAATTCACATTTAATTTGCCTGTTTTTAAATTATCCTTAATTTTGCAAATCGGCGGAAAGATTTGATTGCTTGCAACCGCAGAAAAAAATGCTAAAACATTAACTTCTGTCCACACCTTGTTTTCATTCCGCTTTATTTTATTGTTAAACCTAAAATTAAATTAAAATGTCATATTTTTTTACATCGGAATCCGTATCCGAAGGACATCCCGATAAAGTAGCAGATCAAATATCAGATGCATTATTGGACGAATTTTTAAAACAAGACGCAGAATCAAAAGTAGCTTGCGAAACACTTGTTACTACAGGACTTACCGTTTTAAGCGGAGAAGTTAAAACAAAAGCATGGGTAGACCCGCAAGAAACAGCCCGAAAAGTTATAAAAGAAATAGGATATACAAAAGGCGAATATAAATTTGAAGCCGAATCTTGCGGCGTAATATCGGCAATTCACGAGCAATCACCTGATATTAACAGGGGTGTTGAAAGAGACTCAAAAGAAGAGCAAGGTGCAGGCGACCAGGGTATGATGTTTGGTTATGCCGTTAATGAAACCGAAAATTATATGCCTTTGCCTATAGACCTGTCGCACAAATTACTTCTTGAACTCTCGGAAATCAGAAAAAAAGGCAAGTTTATGACTTACCTCAGACCGGATTCAAAATCGCAGGTTACCGTTGAATATGATGATAACAACAAGCCGCTTAGAATTGATACCATAGTTATATCAACTCAGCACGATGAGTTTATTGAAGCTGACGGAATTTCACAAGAAGAGGCAGACAAGCAGATGCTCGATAAAATTTATGCGGATGTAAGAGACATACTCATCCCTAACGTAAAGGCAAAATTATCGGAAAATATAAGAAATTTGTTTAAAGGAGACTTCAAACTGCTCGTAAATCCTACAGGAAAATTTGTTATAGGCGGACCTCACGGTGATACCGGACTCACCGGCAGAAAAATAATTGTTGATACTTACGGCGGAAAAGGTGCACACGGCGGCGGAGCTTTTTCAGGAAAAGATTCGTCAAAAGTTGACCGTTCCGCAGCTTATGCCACTCGCCATATTGCAAAAAACCTTGTGGCGGCAGGTGTTGCCGATGAGGTTCTGGTACAGGTTGCTTATGCTATCGGTGTTGCCGAACCCGTAGGACTTTACGTAAATACTTACGGAACATCAAAAGTTAAATTTACGGACGGTGAAATTGCCGAAAAAATTAAAGAAATTTTTGATATGAAACCTGCCGCCATAGTTAAACGCTTCGGGCTTAAAAATCCTGTTTTTAAAGAAACGGCAGCTTACGGACATATGGGAAGGGAACCGTTTACCAAAGAGGTTACGTTTTCAAAAAACGGAGATTCATATACTAAAAAAGTAGAATTTTTTGCATGGGAAAAATTAAACTATACAGAAAAAGTTAAGGAAGTTTTTAACTTATGATTATTTTTTATAATATTGATATTCAAAAATAAAAAAATGAAGAATATAAAATCCGTTATTTTAAGTTCAGCAATCATATTTTCGGTTGTATTATCATCTTGCGACCCGTTTAATACGATTATTGAAAACAAATCGAACGAAGACGCCGTGATTTACTATGAAGCAGACAATATTAAGACACCGCCGGCAAATCCCGATACCCTTAAGATAGTTACGTGGAACATAAAATTCGGAGGAGGAAGAATTGATTTCTTTTTTGACTGCTACGGAGACCGCGTACTTATGACAGAGGATGAGGTTATATCAAATATTGACGGTATTATAGAAAAAATAAAATCTTTAGACCCCGATATTATATATTTGCAGGAAGCCGATATTTTATCAAAACGCTCAGCTTTTATTGATCAGGTTCAGATGATTTTAGACAATACCGATATGAATTACGGTGTTTATGCTTCTCAATGGCAGGCAGATTATGTTCCGAGCGACGGTGTCGGCAAAGTAAACTCAGGAAATGCAATTTTATCTAAATATGAGCTGACAAATGCCGAAAGAATACCTTTGCAACTTATTGAAGAAGACCCCGGATATGTTCAGTATTTTTATTTAAGAAGAAACGTTCTAAAAGCGGATGTTATGGTAAACGGTAAAAATATAGTTCTTTTCGGAACTCATACCTCGGCATATTCAACCGACGGAACTCGCCTTAAACAACTTCAGACTATAAAAGACTTGACAGATGCCGTAAACAATGAAGGTAAAACATTTATCCTTGCCGGAGATTTTAATACTATACCGCCTAATTCGGCTGTTTATGAACACTTTGACGATGCAGCCTGTGAAGAAGGCTCTGATTATTACGAATACGGTTTTGCGGGGCAGTTAGATTATATGCAAATGTTTTACGATGACTATTCCGCAGCAATAAGTTTGCAAAAATACGGAACGGAATTAGATTCCCAAAGAAGATATTTTACATTTACATCTGACAAAAACGGCTTTTGGAATCGAAAACTTGACTATATTTTTACAAACGGAGAATTTACTGGTAATTCAGGGCATGTTCATCAAACCGGTAACGATGACGGCATACCGACAATGCCTTTATCCGACCATGCCCCTGTATCGGTTAAATTTTCGTTAAATTAGTTCCCTTTTTTTAAATAATTCAGTTATGAAATCAAAAATATTTATAATAACAATTATACTGACATTTGCAGCAAGCAGTATTTTTTCTCAAACATATAAGTGGTCTGACGGTTCGGCTGACATATTGGAGCAGGGAAGAAAAGAAATCGGGATTTTTGCCCCTTTAAAATTAGGACTTAAAAATTCAGCGGAAATTTCAACAAACCCTGTTTTATTTTTTGTTATTCCGAATGTTTCATATAAAAAACAATGGAAAAATACCGAAAAATATCGCTTTGCAAGCAAGCATACGTTTACTTATCCCACATTATTATACAAGATGATGTCAACAAGCGGAGCCGGCGGAATTTTACCGGCAACAAGCACAATACCGCAGTTATTTAAACTGAATAATGATGCCCTTTTAACCTTTGATAAATTCGGGCAAAAAATTACG
>JALSMF010000129.1 GCA_026987795.1 Bacteroidales bacterium | reverse complement strand
TTAGGTTATGTAGGATTGCCCATAGCACTTGAATTTGCAAAAATAATTAAAGTCGTAGGGTTTGACATTAATGCAGAAAGAGTAGAAATGATGAAAAATCATATTGACCCGAGTCAGGAACTCTCATCCGAAGATTTTGCAGGGACAAATATAGAATTTACATCAAATCCGGAAGATATAAGAGAGGCAGATTTTCATATCGTTGCAGTACCTACACCGATAAACGAGTACAACCAGCCGGACTTAACACCTTTGCTCAGTGCTTGCCGAACAGTAGGGAAAAATATTAAAAAAGGAGACTATATAGTTTTTGAATCTACCGTTTATCCCGGTTGCACCGAAGAAGACTGCGTCCCTATTCTCGAAGAAGAATCGGGCTTGAAATATTGTGAAGACTTTAAAGTAGGATATTCGCCCGAAAGAATAAATCCCGGAGACAAAGTAAATACTCTTACAACAATAACAAAAGTAGTTTCGGGATGTGATGACGAAGCGTTAGACAATATAGCTAAAATTTATGAAATAATTCTTAAAAACGGAACTCACAGAGCAAGCTCCATTAAGGTTGCCGAAGCTGCAAAAATTATTGAAAACACACAGAGAGACGTTAATATCGCTTTGATGAACGAACTTTCCATAATTTTCAATAAAATGGGAATAAATACATATGAAGTATTGGAGGCTGCCGGAACAAAATGGAATTTTCTTAAATTCTTTCCCGGTTTAGTAGGAGGACACTGTATAGGCGTAGACCCTTATTACTTAGTTTACAAAGCCAAAGAGCTCGGTTACCATCCGCATATAATTAATGCCGGTCGTTTTGTTAACGATTCAATGGGCGGATATGTCGCAAAACAAACAGTTAAGAAAATAGCGGCACAAGATAAAAATATCAGAAATGCCAAAGTGCTCGTAATGGGCTTAACTTTTAAAGAAAACGTAAGCGATATACGAAATACAAAAGTAGCAGACCTCGTTAAAGAGCTTGAATCATACAAAGTTATAACTCACGTAGTTGACCCTTACGCTTTGCCCGAAGAAGTAAAAGAAGAATATAATATCGAATTGAGAAGTTCGTACGATTCTGATTATGATGCAATTATACTTGCCGTAAATCATGAAGAATATACAAAGTTAGATGAAGATTTCTTTAAAAAACATACCTCCGAAAACGGTATCGTAATTGACGTAAAAGGTATATTAAGAGGAAAAATAAAGGATTTATTATATTGGAGTTTGTAAAAAAAAACATATTTTTTATTAGATTGTCAGCAGATAATATTAAAAAAGTATCGGTAATTCTTACTGCTTTTAACGGATAAAAAACTGTTGAAAGGGCATTAAGTTCTTTTGTAAAGCAACAGGGTATTAACGAAAAATTTACCCTTGAAATTATTGTAATTAATGATTGTTCTACAGACAACTAAACAATAACGATAATGAAATTTTTATTAGCTGTATTGGTCTTATTATCGCCGAATATATTCGGTCAGGAAGGAATAACTTTTCAGGTTGAGAAACTTTCGAAACCCGAAAAATTATTGCCCGTAAATTCATATAATGATATTTGTAAAAATCTTATTTCAGAAGATGCAAAATTACTCAGGCGGGAAGTTGAAAGAGGAAAAATAAATTTCGATTATAATATTTTAGTAAAAAGCGATGCTCCGGACAGCTTGGTAAATTACGGTTATCATTCGTTTTTTGACGGAATGTATCGGGCATATGCAGAACACAGACCTTTTGTATTATCTCCTGATATGATTTGGCTCTTAATTAGTCAAGGATTTGCCGAACACATAAATGCAAATCCTGAAAAATTAAGAAAACACTTTGTTAATTTCGCAGGAAAAAAAACTTTGACAGTTGTGTCAAAAGAAGATTTACTTAAAAACTCAAACTCAACAAAATGGGCTGAGATTTTTCCTCAGTTTACATCTCAAATAGCAGAACATACCGGACAGGAGTTTATTGATATTATGACAGCTGACTTTTCTACAACAACCGTAACAGAGAAAGTTGCTTCAGAAATAACCGTGATGAAAGCCGTAGAGCCGTATTTTGAATTTTTAATCATTAAAGCTATTTGCGGAATTCCTGAAATTACGCTGCAAGGCACAACCGAAGACTGGCAAAAGATACTGGATAAAACAAAGAAACTCGGAAAATACGACTTGAGATGGTGGACTAAAGAACTTAAACCTGTTCTTAAAGAGTTTGTAAAGGCTTCAGAAGGAAAAATTAATAAAAAGTTCTGGAGAAATATGTTTAAATATCACTCTAAAAGGAAATACGGAGCTCCGAAAATAATAGACGGGTGGATTGTAAAGTTTTTTCCTTATGATAAATACGGGAAACGTAACAGCTTAAATAAACTTAAGGGCGGAGAAAGTTTGCCGGAAGAAATAGTAAAAGTTGATTTGAAATATGTAGAATTAACTGACAATAATACTCGTGAAATAATGCTTGAGTTATGGAGCGGCTTTATAGGATTAGAGCAAAATCCCAAAACTTTTTCATTAGCTCCGAAAATAGGGTGGATGGTAAGGAAAAAGGATGTAAACCAAACAGGACTTTACCAAAAGATTGAATCTGAAAATATTCCCGGCAGCGGTTTTTTCGGCTCTTCCGTAAATTTAAATGTAACGAAGGTTCCTGATATTCTGCGAAAGTTTGATACTATTTATTCCCTGAATCTTCGCTTTAGAGATAAAGTGTTTTTCCCGGATTGGATTAAAACAAAAAAGATAGGCAGATTGTTTGTAAAAGGAAAAATATCTAAAGCTGAAAAGCAAAAAATACTCAGATGGTTTCCTGATACAGAAATTAGTATTAACGGCAAAAAATATGATACAGGGAAAAACGGGTGGATTGTGGTTCACGGCAGTAAAATTCCGGAAAGTATATTCAACTTAGACAAAATTTGGATTTTAGATATTTTAAATTATGAAAGAGATATTGAATTAATAATTCCCGAAAAATTGGGGAAAATAAAAATTGATATCTTATGTCTGGAAAATAAAATATCTGAAGATAATATTGAAAAACTGAAAAGATTATTGCCGAATACAGATATATACATTACAGGTGAAAAAATCAGGTGACAAGACCTGTTTTTTACTGTTTGCGGTTTCGTTTATAAATACGTTTCATTGCTTTTGTTTCAAAAATAAGAGCGGAAAGCAGAGTAAACAGTGCAACTCCCGATAAAATTACGGCAAGCCTTGTCCAGTCCTGTCCGTAAAATTCTCTGATATTTATATAATTGAATAAAGAAAAAATCCATTCTGCTGTTACTGCAAGTAAAATAATTTGAATAACTCT
>JALSMF010000128.1 GCA_026987795.1 Bacteroidales bacterium | reverse complement strand
CATATTGGGTTAATATTGAAAATATTTATACGGGATGCAAAAATTCAGACACAATTAATATTGTTTTTTCCGAAACTCCGGAAATAAACCTCGGTGAAGACAAATCTTTTTGTGAAAATAAAAAATATATCTTAAACGCGTACCATCCGGGATATACATATACTTGGCACGACGGTTCGCACAACCCGTATTTTGAAACAGATACGGCAGGAATTTTTTTTGTTAATGTTAAGAATGATAAAGGTTGCAAAAATTCGGATACAATAGCTTTGTCCGTTATTTATTTACCGAGGTTTGAGTTCGGAAACGATACAACAATTTGCGAAGAACATTACTTAACTTTGAATCCCGAATTGTCCGATGCCGATTATTTTTGGCAGGACGGCAGTATTGATTCTGTTTTTTATGCCGGAGAAACCGGTCTTTATTTTCTTACGGCAAAAAACAGATGCGGAACTTGGAAAGACAGCATTTATGTAAACGTTCAATATTGCGGACCCGTAGAAATTCCTAATGTGTTTACGCCGAATGAAGACGGTGTTAATGATATTTTTAAAATCAAAGGGATAGATAAGGGACAGTGGTCGTTAGTAATTTATTCACGCTGGGGAAATATTGTTTTTTATACAGATGATTACAAAAATGACTGGGAGGCGGAAAATGTCGGCAGCGGAGTTTATTATTATATTCTGTCAAATTATGAAAAACAGCGGATTTATAAAGGCACCGTAAGAGTAATTAAATAACCTCCTATTTAACTCGGTTTCTTTAAAATTATATTTTATATTTGTGTTTTATTAATTCCTTAAAAACAGTAAAAACATGAAAAAAATATTATTTATCAGTATCTTATCCGCTTTTTTATTCTCCTGTTCCTCAAATAATGAAGAGGAAGTCTCTTCAAACTCTTCCGACAGCGATAACCTTCCGCCTTTAAAAATTGAAGTTCCGGCAGAATTACAAAACAACGAAAAAGCAAAAGAAATTATCACAACCGGTGAAGAAATGATTAACAAATTTTCCAATACATTGGAAGACGTTATTAAAGACAACAAAAACTTAATCGGCAAAAAAAATGATGATCTATCTTTTACTGAACAAATTCAAGTAGGAAAAATGGCAATTCAAATTACGGCAAATATGGCTGAATTTGCCTCGAAACTTGTAAGCCTGCAATCAAAAATAGAAGAATTTAAAAAAGGGGATATTTCCGAAGAAGAAGCAAAAGCCATTGATAAAGTTGCCGATGCTTTTGAAAAAAGAATGGACGAGATAAATAAAAAATACGAAAATCTCGGGAAATAAAAATTATTGTTTAAAATGCACTAACGGTCGGACAGTTTAAACTGTTCGGCTGTTTTTTTAAAAACATTAAAATTTTAATTTCAATTTATGGTATTCCTCAAATCTTGATTTTACTTTTTCAAAATCATTTTTTGCAGCCCCGACAATTATTTTACAAGACAGTTGCATATCCTGTTCAATAATTTTTAAATTATACTCTTTAATAATTCGCATCACGTCATTCATTTGCGGATATTCAAACAAAATTTCTATATTTTTGTAAATCGTTTTTGTAATAATCTCGGCATTTCTTATTGCTTCTTCGGCAGCCGTTCCGTAAGCGTTTATTAAACCCGGGATACCCAATTTAGTTCCGCCGAAATATCGCACGACTATTATTAAAATATCCGTTAATTCATACGATTTTATTTTACCGAGAACAGGCGGACCGGAAGAATTTGACGGCTCACCGTCATCGCTTGCTCTGAAAATTTTCATATCTTCGCCCAAACGATAAGCATAAACATGATGCCGTGCATCGTGATGTTTTTTCTTAATTTGTTCACGAAAAACAGATATTTCGTCCTCATTTTTTGTCGGAAACGCAAAAGCATAAAATTTGCTTCCCCTGTCTTTAAAAAAACCTTCCGATTTTGACTTTATTGTTTTATACTTATCTGTGTTCACTGCTTATTTTGATTATTGGAATACTCATATATTAAATGAGATTAAACAAAATTATTTTATCTTTTCTCATATTTGACAATATCTCTATTATTTCGATACTTCCCGAATGTATTTCTTTTTCAAAATCAGAATTTATAATTTTTGAAGAAATTAATAATATCCGTAAAAAATCAACTTTCAACCTTTACACTCTTAACTAAAATACCTACCTTTGACAAACAAAATTTCAAAAACTTAAAATTAAACAAAAATGACAATAAAAGATTTAAAACCTGCTGAAATTTGGAAATATTTCGATGAAATAACCAAAATACCGCGACCTTCCAAAAAAGAAGAAAAAATTATTCAATATCTTCTTGATTTTGCAAAAAAACACAAGCTTGAAGCAGAAAAAGATGAAGCAGGAAATGTTGTAATCCGCAAAGCCGGAACAGCCGGAAAAGAAAATCACAAAACTGTTATTTTACAAAGCCACTCGGATATGGTATGCGAAAAAAATGCTGATACAAAGCATAATTTCGATACCGACCCGATACAAACATACATCGACGGTGATTGGGTAAAAGCAAAAGGAACAACGCTCGGCGGCGACGACGGCATAGGCATTGCGGCGGCACTTGCCGTGCTGGCATCCGACACAATAAGCCACCCGCCTTTGGAGGCACTCTTTACGGCAGACGAAGAAACCGGAATGACCGGAGCCTTCGGACTGAAAGACGGCTTTTTAAAGGGTGAAATCTTAATTAATTTGGATTCGGAAGACGAAGGCGAACTGTTTATCGGCTGTGCCGGCGGTATGGATACCGTTGCCGAATTTTCATACAAGAAAAAAGCTGTTCCCGAAAATTCCCTTGCCTATAAAATTTCCGTAACCGGATTAAACGGCGGGCATTCGGGCGACGAAATTGACAAAGGGCTCGGAAATGCCAATAAAATTCTGAATCGAATTATTCTTAACACGTACAAAAAGTTTAATGTCCGACTTGCTGATTTTAACGGCGGCAATTTACGAAATGCCATTCCGCGCGAAGCATTCGGAACGGTTACCGTAAATAAAAAATATGCCGATGATTTTGAAAAAACGGTAAAATCTTTGTCGGAAGCCGTAAAAAACGAATTTGCCGTTACCGAAAAAAACTTATCGATAAATTTTGAAAAAACCGACTTGCAGGAATTCGTTATATCGAAAAATGTGCAAAAAAAACTGATGCACTCGCTTTATGCATGTTGGCACGGTGTGTATGCAATGAGCAAAGATATGCCCGGATTGGTTGAAACCTCAACAAATTTAGCTTCCGTAAAGTTTACCGACAAGAATAAAATAAAAATAGAAACCAGCCAAAGAAGTTCGGTT
>JALSMF010000127.1 GCA_026987795.1 Bacteroidales bacterium | reverse complement strand
ATCAGTATCCGGAATAAGAGGCACAATAGGCGGAAAACCCGGAGATAATTTAACTCCGGTTGATATAATAAAATTTACTTCGGCATTTTGCGAAATTATTAAAAAAAGAACGGGAAAAGACAATATAAAAATAGTAACCGGACGGGATGCCCGCATTTCAGGCAAATCTGTCGAAAATTTGATAACAGGAACTTTGGCTGCAAACGGAGCAAAGGTTATAAACATAGGCTTAGCCACAACACCGACAACTGAAATTGCCGTTACGGAAGAAAAAGCCGACGGAGGAATTATAATAACCGCAAGCCATAACCCGAAACAATGGAATGCTTTAAAATTGTTAAATGAAAAAGGAGAATTTATTTCGGCAGAGGAAGGAGATGCTCTTTTAAATATAGCAGATGCCGATTTTGATAATTTTCATTTTTCTGAAACAGATAAATATCAAACAACAGAAAACAAGGACTACCTTCAAAGACATATTGATTTGATACTCCGAAATAAATTTGTTGATACTGATGCAATAAAAAAAGCAGGTTTTAAAATTGCCGTTGATGCGGTAAATTCAGTAGGCGGTATTGCGGTTCCTGCTCTGCTTGAGCAGTTAGGTGTTACGGAAATAGTAAAACTAAATTGCGAACCTACCGGTAATTTTGCCCATACACCCGAACCTGTCCCGGAAAATTTGTCTCAAATTTCCTATTTAATGAAAGAAAAATCTCTTGATGCAGGCTTTGCCGTAGACCCTGATGTTGACCGCTTAGTAATAATAAACGAAGACGGAACAATGTTTAACGAAGAATATACAATCGTAGCAATTGCAGACTTTATACTTTCACAAACTCCGGGAAATACCGTATCTAATTTATCATCAAGCCGAGCTTTGCGGGACATTACGGAAAAACACGGAGGCAAATATTACGCATCGGCGGTAGGAGAAGTAAATGTAGTTGCAAAAATGAAAGAAGTAAATGCCGTATTCGGAGGTGAAGGAAACGGAGGTGTTATTTTTCCGGAATTGCACTACGGAAGAGACTCTCTTGCCGGAATTGCCTTATTTCTTACTCATTTGGCAAAATCCGGTTTAAAATGTTCAGAATTACGAGCAAAATATCCCGATTATTTTATTTCAAAAAATAAAATTGATTTAACTCCCGAAACAGATATTGACAAAATACTAAAAAACATTAAAGATAAATTTTCTTCTCGAAAAGATATTGAAATTACAGACATTGACGGTGTTAAATTAGACTTTACGGACGGATGGGTTCATCTCAGAAAATCAAATACAGAACCTATAATTCGTATTTATGCCGAAGGAAAAAGCAAAAACGAAGCCGAAGAATTAGCCGCTTCGATAATAAATGAAGTTAATTCTTTAAAAAATAAATAACAAAATTCAGTTTAAGTTTTTGTTTTTCGGTAATATTTGCACCATTCTGTAAGTCCGCATTTTTCGCATTTCGGTTTTCGGGCAAGGCAAATATATCTGCCGTGAAGAATAAGCCAGTGATGAGCAACCGGCAACAAATCAGGAGTAATGTTTTTTACGAGTTGTTGTTCCGCTGCCAAAGGCGTTTTTGCGTTTACGGTAAGCCCGATTCTTTCAGATACTCTGAAAACGTGTGTATCAACAGCCATTGCAGGTTTATTAAAAATAACTGATGCAATAACGTTTGCCGTTTTTCTGCCTACACCGGGCATTTTTTGTAATTCTTTAATATCGGAAGGAACTTTATTATTAAACTCTTTCGTAAGAACTTTTGCCATCCCTACAAGATGTTTTGCTTTATTATTAGGGTAAGAACATGTTTTTACGTAATCAAAAACCTCTGCAATTTCAGCTTTAGCTAAAGCATAAGCATCCGGAAAACGTTTAAAAAAATCGGGAGTAATAAGATTAACCCTTTTATCCGTGCATTGTGCCGAGAGTATTACGGCTACCAGCAATTCATAAGGATTATTATATTCTAACTCGGTTTCGGCAACAGGCATATTCTCACTGAACCAATTAATAACGTTTTTATATCTTTCTTTTTTTGTCATAATAAAAAACAAGTCGGGTCATATATATTAAACCCGACTAAATTATTAATATTATGTAAAACTAAGCTATTTATTACTGAAATAAAATCCTACGGTAACGGAATGGTTCATATGTTTTAATTTAGGAACAAACATTCCCGCTGTTTCATAATCGGAAACAAGTTGTGACGGAATCATATTTCGCAAGCCTAAACTGAAATTATATGCAATTTGGATATGACTGTATCCGAAACCTGCCGTTGCATTAATACCGTAGTCAAACGGCTCCATGTCATCGGTTGCAAGTTTGCCGAATTTTATTTCCGGAGAGAAAACTATTGTTCCCGTTGTATCTGCCTCAGCTGCTGCTTCCAAAGCTATATTCTTTTTTGTGCCTTTGTATGATGCTGCAACATAAGGACCTGCCGAAATAAAAACATTCCCTTCTCCTCTTCTGCTGAAAAAATATTTATATTTTAATTCAAGAGGAATATATGCGTTATGAATAAAATAACTTATACTGTCATTGTTTGAAGAATATCCTCTGCTGATTGCCTGTAAACCGAACTGAAAATAAAGTTGCCTTTCCGTGATTATATTCTCAAAATTAAACCCGCCGTAATAAGACGGTAAAAAATTCATATCGGCATTTATACTGTTTGTTAAATCGGCTGTTTCTTGTAAAGTTCTCATATCACTGATGCCTCCTCCCACAAAAATTCCGATATTATTTTGAGAATTCACGACAGTAAAAAATAAAACCGACAAACCTATAATCGTTAAAACCTTTTTCATTTATAAAAATTTTAAATTAGACAATAACTTATCACGGTAAAAATAAAAAAAACAGCAAACCCTGAAAATTTATTCTGTTTTATCCGATTGTTTTTTTGATAAAATACCTAATTCAAGTGCTAAGTTAACTATTTTTTCAGCTCTTTTTACTACCGGCGGGTCAATCATTTTAGAACCTATCGAAATAACACCAAGTCCTTTTTTCTCTGCTTCTTTGAAAGCCTTCAAAATTTTCTCGGCTTTTTCAATTTCCGAGTTATCGGGAGCAAAACTTTCGTGTATGGGAGCTATTTGCCTGGGATGAATACACCCTATCCCCTCAAATCCCAACATCTTACTTTCTTTGACCGTGGCTCTCAATCCTTCTTCGTCGCCTACATCTGAAAATACCGAATCGATAGGCTGGATACCTGCCGCCTTACAGGCATTGACCATTCGCATACGGGCAAATAATGACTCTTTGCCTTCTTTTGTTCTTTTTACGCCTATATCTGCCGTAAAATCTTCCAATCCTATTGCCA
>JALSMF010000126.1 GCA_026987795.1 Bacteroidales bacterium | reverse complement strand
GGCTCGAATATTTTTGCAATCAATTTTCAGGAAGAACGTATAAGAGGTGCATGGGGTTTTTGGAATGACTACTTTGATAAAAGCAACGAAGCCGGAATTTTTAAACAGGGGTATGCTCTCGGCAAAATGATACAAGAAGTGCTAAACTATACAGGTGCAGAAAAAGTTGTGCTTGTAGGACATTCGATGGGCGGGCTTTGTATAAGAGAATACCTTCAGCGAACAAATTCAAGCGGAGTGCATACAAATTGGGTTGACCCTTATTCACCTGACGGACATAAAGTTGCAAGAGTTGCAACATACGGAACCCCGCATCTCGGCTCTAATACTTCACCTGACCCCACAAAAGCACAGCAAGACGATGATAAATCAACAGTTCCGGACATTAACGGAGACTCGGAAGCAAACAGAGATTTGCTTTGGGAATATGACAGTTATACAAATTGCGGCGGACTTCCGCAAGGAATCTATATGTTCGGAGGAAATGAGAATTGTATTAAAAGTGTTTGGTACAATTCAACCTTTGACAATGTAGATATCAATTGTAACGGAAGCCAGAGTGATGATATTGTCGGTATTAATGCAAGTTATTACAGTTACGACTACAACCCGGCAATGCCCTTACCCTTAAATATAAAATATACTTATATGACCTCAATTTGGGCAGATTGGGGCGGAAGTTTTGTAGGCGACGGTGCCGTTAATATCAACAGGCAATGGCTGCATAACAGCAGTAATATTCCTTCACCCGCAGGACTGACTGATACAACTTTAAGCGATATTCTGCACACAAGTGAAGGAAGCGATTATTATAATATCATAAGAGGAATTGACGAACCTGAAAGGTTTGACCTGGCATACAAATTACAATATAACAGACCCGTAATAGGCTATATTACGTTTCAGCAAAATATGAAAACCTCGGATGACGATGTTTTTAAAGTTGATGCAACGGGACAAAATGCAATAGCAATTACGATAGACGGTATATTATCAGGAGTTCATACCGTTGCATTTTACGATGTGTCGGAAAATTTGTTGTGTTCAAGACCCGTCAGTTCTTTTCCGAATAAATTATATGTTAACGTGCCGGACGGAGCAAGCGAAATTTATATTAAGATATCAGGAACAGCAACTCCTTATACATGGCAAAATCCTTATACCCTTAATGTTGTTTCAGGATCTTGGACGGGAAATTTTTCTTCCGACTGGAATAATGCAACTAACTGGACAAAAGGTATTGCCGATGTTTATGACGATGTATATATTCCGGAAACGGCAACATTTATGCCTGTAATAAGTTCCAACGTTGACTGTAACAGGATGCGTATTCCGACTAATTCAAATCTTACCGTAAACCCGACGGCATCTGTTAATATTCATAACGATATGATTTTGGACGGACAAATAATTTTAAAATCTGATTTTACGAATACTGCATCATATTTAGATAACGGAAATATTTTCGGCAGCGGAACCGTTAAGCTTGAACGAAACCTGCAAAGCGGAGGCTACCATTATCTTTCTGCACACGTCAGCGACGGAAATTCAGATGCTTTTACTGCGTTAAACAGCGGTTATGTAAATCCCAATTTTTATTATTATGATGAAACCGTAAGTAATCCCGACTGGATTTACGGTTGGAAACAAGCAAGCGGAGTAATGCAGACGGCAACGGGATATGCTTATTACGGACCTTATGAACAAAGCTATTTTGAACTTACGGGAAAACCCAATACGGGTAATTTAACCGTAAGTGTTACAAATTCAGGTTTCGGAATATCATCTGACGGCTCTAATCTTATCGGAAACCCGTATCCGTCAGCAATATCGGCATTAGATTTTATAAACTTAAATAATTCCGGGGTCATAAACGGCTCGTTATATTTTTGGGATGATGACTATACGCAAAATTATACGTGGGAAGATTACGGAGTATTTAACCTGTCGGGTTATGTGTCGGGAACCGGCGGCGGTAAAATATTTAACGGATATATTGCACCGGGACAAGGCTTTTTTGTGAAAGCTCTGACTGACGGCAATGTTATTTTCAATAATTCAATTCGCTCGGTAAATAATTCCGTTTTCTTCAAGCAGGCAAGTGATATGTCCGTTAAGCGAGTTTATGTGCAACTTTCCGGAAATAATGTTAAAAACAATATTTTGTTGGCATTTACTGATGAGGCTACAGAAAATTTCGATAATTTATATGATGCCGTTAAATTAAAAACAAATCCTGATTTTTCATTTTATTCAATTTGTGAAGATAAAGATTTAATAATTCAGGCATTGCCCGAATATAATTTATTTGAAAATGAAATTAAATTAGGATATGAAACAAGTGTTACGGGAAATTATGTTTTTACATTTGACAGTTTAGAAAATATTCCTGAAGCCGTAAATGTTTATTTGAAAGATAACTATTACGGAGTAACATACGATTTGCGAGAAAAAAATATTGTTGAGATATTTCTTAATGAGGGTATCGATAATAACAGATTTTCAGTTGTATTTACAAAAACATCTTTATCTGCAGAGAGCTTGAGCAGGGAAGATTTATATGTTTATTCTTCCGGAAAAACAATTTTTATAAATTATTTCGGGAATACCGGCTATACTTTTAAAATTTATAATTACGGAGGTCAGTTGGTAGAGGAGGGTGTTTCATCAGGAAATATTAATACTTTGAGTTTAAATGTTTCGGGTATTTACTTTGTGAAAATTATATCAGATAATAAAACTTATACCGAAAAAATTTTCCTGAACTAATAAGGCTGAAATAAAGAAAAAAGACCGTAAGTTTGTATTTTATTTCTTACGGTCTTTTTTATTCTGAATTATTTTTCTGAATTTAAAATTTCAATAAGTTCATTGTGAGAAACTGATTTTTGGTCGCCGGTAAGCATATTTTTAAGCGTAAACTCATTGTTTTTTATTTCGGTTTCGCCGGCAAGAGCAACATAAGGAATGTTGTAATTATTTGCATATTTCATTTGTTTTTTCATTTTAACCGAGTCCGGGTATATTTCGGCGGGAATGTTTTTTTCTCTTAATTTTTTCAGGACAGGCAAACAATATTTTTCTTCTTTTTCCCCGAAGTTTACGAACATAATTTTTACTTGACTGCTTGTATTTTCCGGGAAGCGATTCAGGTTTTCAAGAACATCGTAAATCCTGTCGGCACCGAAAGAAATACCTACACCCGAAACATTTTTGAGACCGAAAATTCCGGTCAAATCATCGTATCTGCCGCCTCCGCAAATGCTTCCTATACTTATTTCGTCGGATACGACTTCGAAAATAGCACCGGTATAATAATTAAGACCTCTTGCCAAAGTAAGGTCAAGTTGTATGT
>JALSMF010000125.1 GCA_026987795.1 Bacteroidales bacterium | reverse complement strand
CGGAAATATACTCGCAAATTCAGACGTAACTCTCTATAACAAAGAAGACAATCCCGTAAAGACCGTAAGCTCTGATAAAAACGGAAATTTTAAATTCATTGCCCGTCAAAACGAAACATATAAAATCGAGGCAAATAAACCCAACTATCAGTCAGCAAAAATTAAAGTTAACACAAATACCGAAAATCCTGTTTACAGAGAACTGATACTTAAAAAATTACCTGATTTTACAATTAAAGGAATTATTGTTGACAGCTACAGTAAAAACACATTGAAAAATGTTAAGCTGACTGCTACAGAAAATAAAACAAATAAAAAGCTGTCAATAGTTGTTTCAGACAGAGGTCGTTTTCTTTTAAAACTACCGAAAAATAAACTTTATGACACAATTGACTACACCTTCATTGTTAAAAAAAATACCTATGCGCCCAAAAAAGTTAAATATAAAAAAGTCCTGAATAAATTAGGAGAATATACCGTCGAAATACAAATGAACAAAATAAAAACAGGTGAAGATTTAGGTAAAATAATTGAAATTAATCCGATATATTTTGATTTTGATAAATATAACATAAGACCGGATGCAGCAAAAGAATTAGATAAAATAGTTAAAATTATGAACGAATATCCGACAATGGAAATAGAACTTTCATCACATACCGACTGTCGAGGCTCCTCAATTTATAATTTAAAACTATCAGACAAAAGAGCAAAAGCATCTGCAGATTATATCAAAAAACGAATAACAAAACCGACAAGAATAAGCGGACGCGGATACGGAGAAAACAGTCCCGTAAACTATTGCAGGTGCGAAGGCACATCAGGTAAGGGAATCAAATGCACCGAAGAACAACATTTGCAAAACAGAAGGACAGAGTTTAAAATTATACGAAACTGACAGGTAAAACAGAACAGAAAAAGACTCAAAAATAAGGCGATATATGCAGTTTTTTATTTGTTGCCGCAAATAAGGGCTGCCGCTATGTATGTTTTTAAATATAATTAAAAATTATGATTTTGGGCTCAGATTATATAACTTTATATGCTCAAAAACAAACAAATTCAAAAATTTAAATATATCATTATGTCAACATTAAAAAACAGACTCAGAGAAAAAATTGAAGCCCACAGACCAAGAACAACTCGCCTCTTAAAAGAATACGGCGACGTAAAAGTGGGGGAAGTAACAATTGCTCAGGCAATTAACGGTATGCGGGGAGTTAAAGCTTTGACAACGGATATTTCATACCTTGACCCCTTTGAAGGAATAAGATTCAGAGGAAAAACAATTCCTGAGGTTATGGAAGTTATGCCCAAACCCAAAGGCAAAGATTATCCGTATGTAGAGGGCTTTTGGTTTTTCCTTTTAACGGGAGACGTTCCTACACAAGCCGAAGCCGAAGAGGTAGTAGAAGATTTTAAACAAAGAAGAAAATTACCTCAATACGTTATTGATCTGTTGAGAAACATTCCTTGCGGAACTCACCCTATGGCAATGTTTTCGGCAGCATTACTGTCAATGCAGCAAGAATCAAAATTTGCAAAATACTACGCTTCCGGCAAATTCAATAAAATGGATGCTTGGGAATATATGTATGAAGATGCAACGGATATTCTCGCACGAATCCCGTCAATAGCTGCATATATTTATCGTATGCGTTTTAAAAGCGATATGATTATAGAACCCGACTTTAACTTGGATATGGGCGGAAACTTTGCTCATCAAATGGGAATAGCAGAACCTTATGATGATGTCGCCCGTATGTATTTTATATTGCATTCCGACCACGAATCGGGTAATGTTTCTGCACATACAACACACTTGGTTGCCTCGGCACTTTCAGATGCTTATTATTCGCTTTCAGCCGGTTTAAACGGGCTTGCAGGACCTCTGCATGGCTTGGCAAATCAGGAAGTATTATCTTGGGTACAAGGTGTAAGAGAAAAAATGGGCGGTAAACTGCCTTCGGAAGAAGAAATGAAAAAATTTGTTTGGGATACGCTTAATTCCGGTAACGTAATTCCGGGATACGGACATGCCGTTCTTCGTAAAACCGACCCGCGATATCAATCTCAAAGAGAATTTTGTTTAAAACATCTTCCTGATGACGAATTATTCAAATTTGTAGATATTCTTTACAAAGTTGTTCCGGACATTCTTAAAGAACACGGAAAAGCTAAAAACCCATGGCCTAACGTTGATGCACAATCGGGTGTTATTCAATGGCATTACGGGTTAAGAGAATATGATTTCTATACCGTATTATTCGGCGTAGGCAGAGCCATAGGCGTGCTTGCCAATATTACTTGGGACAGAGCTTTGGGCTATGCAATTGAAAGACCGAAATCGCTTACAACCGATATGTTGGAAGAAATCGCAGGTATAAAATAACAGTTTCATACTTGCCGAGTTTGTACAGCTCGGCAAGTTTTTTTAAAACCTGAAATAAATAAACTCCTGAATACCGTAATTTCCGAAAAAAATCATAATTATTCCGGCAAGGTAATAAACCGACCAACGCAGGAAAACAGGTTTTTCGGAAATATACGATACAATATCTTTTTTCCTTTCGATAAGATTTACAATAAAAACAATTCCGATAAGTAAGAAACTCTTCAAAAGCAGATAATGATTAAAATTTAATGCTTGCGTTGAAAAATTAAAACTGTCGGTAATTAAAGTTACGGCAATTTTAACCGATTGCGACCTGAAAAAAATCCATGCAAAGTTAACGGCAGCAAAAACAAAAAGAATTTTGAGGAAATTATTCAAATTGTTTTCTTTTTTAAAAACTCTGAAAGGGAGAAATTTTTCAGTAAGATAATAAATTCCGTGTAAAGCTCCCCAAATAATAAAAGTCCAGCCGGCACCGTGCCAAAAACCGCTTAAAATAAATACAAACAATATATTAAAAGCAAAATGCAAATTTGATTTTACCCTGCTTCCGCCTAACGGAATATAAACATAATCCCGAAACCACGTGCTTAAAGAAATATGCCAACGGTGCCAAAAATCGGCAAATGATTTTGCAAAATAGGGGAGTTTGAAGTTTATTCGCAGATTATAACCCAAAATTTTTGCTGTTCCGCGGGCAATATCAGTATAACCCGAAAAATCGCAATAAATCTGAACGGCAAAAAAGATTGTTGCAAGCCAAATATCAAAACCGTGATATTTACCGGGATTATTATAGACTTCATTTACAAGAACCGACAGGGTGTCGGCAATAACAATTTTTTGAAAAAATCCCCAAAACATAAGTTTCAGCCCTTCGGTAATACGCTTGTAATCAATAGTTGTAAGTTTATTGAATTGAGGCAGCAGGTGTCCTGCTCTTTCTATGGGTCCGGCAACTAATTG
>JALSMF010000124.1 GCA_026987795.1 Bacteroidales bacterium | reverse complement strand
TTTTTATTTTTTTCTTTCAATTTTTTTTCCTCAACTTTAGTCTTTTTTTGTCCTCTCTGTTTCATTGTTTGTTTGTTAAAAAAATGTTATGCAAATATTAAATTAACATTAATATTCAGCAAAAAAACAACCCATACATTACTGCTTAATTTAATAAAATTACCTCTATATTAACAGTGCAATCACAAAAAGCGACTATACATATGCTTAACGTCAGACTGTCTAAAACCCTCCCAATTGCTAAAACCGGTTAATAACAAATTCTCTTAAATTTGCCTGTATTGCATAATATTGCAACCTTTCGCTGTGAAATACATAACAGGAATAAACAGAACACAATTGGTTATTTTTCCGATATCTCTTGATGCCGCCGTTGAATAAGACAATGAGGTTCGGCTTACCGACCTGTTTGTTAAAAGCATTGATATTGCCTAAAAAAATTGAAAAACAAAACAAGCGAAAAGACAACTATCAGAAATTAGAAAAGCAGTTGAAACAAACCGGAGAAAAACAAATTTCAACTTCCGACCCGGACAGCAGACATATGATTACACGCAATAACATTACCAAAGTGACTTACAATATTCAAGACAGGGAGGTTATATTTTAGATAAGAAAGTTACTAAATTTATTTCCGTATTGGATATTCCCAGTTTTTTTCTTAATCTGTATCTGGCATTTTCAATTGTAGATATTCTTTGCCCGGTGAGTTCTGAAATATCTTTTGAAGACAGATTTAGTCTCAGATAAGCACAAAGTCTCAATTCATTATTAGATAAACCGGGATATTTTGATAAGAGTCTGTCATAATAACCGATATGTACTTCTTTAAATCTGATTGAAAATTCTTTATACATTTTATCATTAATATTCCGTTGTACTCTGCGATTAATATCTCCTATTATATTTTTCACAGTGATACTTTTTGCTTCTTTTTTTATTTTATTAAGTTCTTTTGATATATCTGTAATCATTTCATTCTTTTTCATTAATGTTACCAGGTTTGCCGTTAACTCCAGATTTTTATTTTTTAATTCGGCACTGATTGCCTTATTCTTAAGCAAAGTATTTTTAACTTTAATACGTTGCCGAGAATACAGGAGAAATAAAATAAACCCGAGAAAAATGAGTGTTGAAATAATGAAAATAAACATAAACTTTTTCTTTTGTTCTTTCTGTTCTTTTATTTTCTCAATTTTTGCATTATTATATAAAAATTCAAGTTTATATAATTCATCATTATTACGATGTGCCAACAACTCTTCATTCAATTCTTTTGAAATATTAAGATATTTATAAGCACTGATAGTATCTCCTTTATTAAGAAAATTCTTTCTTAATAAATCGGAGGCTTCAATAATCAATTTATTTGATTTTAATTTATTTGCTTTACCATATACTGTTTTTGCAATATGAGTGCTGCTGTCGAATTGATTAATATTATAATAGTACTGTCCGATATAAAGTTCGCATTGGGCTGTCAAAAGCGGATTTTTATTTTTTTAAATTTATTAATGCATCATAAAAATAATAATATGAAGAATCGTATTCTGTTTTTTCACTGAATATAGTCCCAATGTTCATTAAGTTAATACCTATTTGATATATATCTCCAAGTTTTCTGTTAATTTTTAATGCTTTTCTGTAATAGTTTATTGCCTTATCTTTTTGTCCGTATGCATCTAAATAAATTGCAGCGATATTGTTATATTGATATGCTATACCGGCGGAATCTTTTATTCTTACAGCTATATTCAATGATTTATTAAAATATTCAAGAGCTTTAGAATAGTTTTTTAGGTGCATAAAATCTATACCGATATTTCCAAAAGAAATACCTATTTGTTTTTCGTCATTAATCGTTTCAAAATATTCTAAAGTTTCAAAATCATATCTTACACAACGCTCAAAGTCTCCAAGCTGAGAGTAAACAGCAGATAATAAGTCGTTTGCATATGTCATCTCAATAAACATATCTTGCTGAAAAGCTAAATCATAGCTTTTCTGAGCATATAATAAAGCATTTTCATATTCTCCCAGATTTAAATAAATATATCCGATTTGAAATAAAGAGTTAACCTGCCCTTTTACATTGCCGTTTTGTTTTGCTGACACATAAGCTTTACGAGCATACTCAAGAGAAACTTTTAAGTCAGTATTTTCCGTCATTTTAGAGAATTTAAGCAATTCCCTATATTTACCTTCAGTTTTTTTTATATTACTAAAGGCTGTTTCAAAACTATCAACTTTACTTGTAATTTGAGAAATTGCAAAAGCAGGAATACAAAGTAAGGTAATCAGCAGATAAATTTGTATTTTT
The DNA here is from genome assembly GCA_026987795.1 of Bacteroidales bacterium. Taxonomy (GTDB): domain Bacteria; phylum Bacteroidota; class Bacteroidia; order Bacteroidales; family JAADGE01; genus JAADGE01. Next base: position 1,048 of record JALSMF010000124.1, on the reverse strand, counting down.
CCGGGTTTAAACATAATATCTGAAAACAATATTACTTATTCAACGGCAATTTATATCGCCTTATTCCGTCAAACCGATAAAAGGCATTGGCAACCGCACCCGCCGTAGGTACTAAACCGATTTCTCCGATACCTTTTGCTCCGTAAGGACCTATCTCGTCTTTTACCTCAATACCTTTAACTACTATTTCAGGAGTCTCATGCGCACGTAATATTCCAAGTTTTCTGTATCTGTCATGAACAAGATAACCTTCTTCCATAGGCAAATCTTCTGATAAAGCATAGCCCAATCCCATATGAACACCGCCTTCAATTTGACCTTCAAACAGCATTTTATTCATAATTTTCCCGGCATCGTGTGCGGCAATAAATTTCTCAATTTTTCCTTTGTCATTTAAAATACAAAGTTGTGCAGCATAACCGTAAGAATAATGTATTATTGGGTTCTCAACATTATCTCCCGGCTTATTTGATTTTGTAAACTCAAATTGTCCTCTGTAAGATTTTCCGGCAAGATCTTTTAATGATTTAGTTTTCAAATCTTCCTTTAAAGATTTTGAGGCATTTATTACGGCAAGCCCGACAAGTGCGGTCGCTCTTGAAGAAGTGGTCATTCCTGTTTTTATCTGAGCTTCGGTATCCACTTCAACATCGATTATTTCCGGTTTTAATCCAGTTTCTTCACATAAAGTTTGTAATGCCATATTATGCACGCCTTGTCCCATCTCCGTCCAACCGTGTTTTATCACAATTTTATTTTCCGAAATAATGTCAATAATCACTTTTGATTCATCAATCATCCCGTTCCCGACACCCGAATTTTTAATTCCGCAGGCAATTCCGGCATATTTTGCACTATAAAAATCGTCTTTAAGAGCTTCGAGGCATGCCCGAACACCTACACCGTAAACTTTTTGTCCGGTTGAGGTTTTTAAGCCGTCGGTAAGAGCATTATCCCAGCGAAATTTCCAACGGTCAAAGCCGCCTTGTTCACAAATATCATCAATACAACTTTCAAGTGCAAAAGTTACCTGATTTGCCCCGAAACC
>JALSMF010000123.1 GCA_026987795.1 Bacteroidales bacterium | reverse complement strand
TTTTTCCGTGCATTCCTACGGGCTGAGTGACTCCGGTTTCTGAGTCGACTTTGAAATCGAGAGGGATTACGTCAATTATTTCTTGTCCTGATTCAAGACTTATGTTTTTTATTTCGTAAGCGAGCCTGTCAACGTCTTCTTGTTTTATGAGATGTTCTTCATTTTTTATATATATGTTGTGGCTGTTTTGAATGCTTTTTATATGTCGCCCGGCAATACCGACGAAAACCTCTTTGAATTCAATATCTGTTTCTTTTTCGGCAATACTTATTGCTTCTTTTATTGCATTTGAAGTTGTTTCTATATTCAAAACAACTCCTCTTTTTACACTTTTCGGTGGGGTGGGGACGGTACCTTTTGTTATTATTCTTATTTGTCCGGATTCGTTTCTTTCTCCGGCAAGTGCTACGATTTTTGTTGTTCCGATATCAACGGCGGTAATAATTTCTCTCATGACAGTAAGTTATTTTTAAATTAATATCTTAATTATCTTTTTGTGCAAACTATTTGATTTTTAAACTTTAAATTTATGTATTTATACTTTTGCCAACCTTCTTCACAGAGCGTGTTTGTATAAAAATATTTCAGGTATTTTAATTTTTTTCGATAATCGAATATGTCGCCGAGCAATACGATATGATTCCCTGCCAGCGGCACAAGTTCGTATTCGTTATTTCTTTTTACGTATATTTGCTCTGCCTGGCTTTTGAAAAAGCTGTCATTGTTCAGATATTTTGCCAAAAGATATAAGTCTTTAACAGTTTGTGTTACGGAAGAGTCTTTCCGGACTGATATTTTTTCTCCTTTATACTTGTATTTGATATTTCCCGTTGCTGTTAAAACTCTTACTGTTCCTTTTTTTGAAAGCGGCATAAGTTCTCCGTTTTCATCAATATAGAAGCCTTTGGTTTTTTCGGGAAGAACTTTCAGAACCGGAGTTCTTTGTTCAATTGTAATACCGAGAACACCGTTTATTTTTTTAAATACTTCTGCATTTTTAACTGCCGGTATCATCTCTATTTTTTTTTCGAGTTTTTCGAGATTTACATTGTCGACCGGTGAACCGAGCAGGTTTTTATATTCGGAGAAAATTACGGTTTCTATATCTTTTTTGTTTATTAAATTGTATTCTGTTTTAATAAATGTAATATCAACATTTTTACACAGAGTTTTTTCTGATAAAAAAATATATAATATCAGGACAATAATTATTATACCGATACCGGAAAATGATAATATTTTCTGTTTTTTATTCATTTTTCAGCAATAATTCTTTTATTTTGTTAACTAAAATATCTATGTCCCCGGCTCCTGTTGTCATATACACAGTATTTTTTTGCTTTTTCAGATTCTTTAAAACCTCTTCTTTTTTTATCAATATTTTTTTTCCGGAATTTATTTTATCAAAAATTAATTTTGAGCTGACGCCTTTTACGGGTGCTTCTCTTGCCGGATAAATATCTGTCAGAATTATTTCATCGCAAAGACTTAAACTTTCAGCAAATTCATCGGCAAAGTCGCGAGTTCTGCTGTAAAGGTGAGGTTGAAATATTATTATTGTTTTTTTGTCGGGGTAAATGTTTTTTACAGAATTTATGAATGCAGAAAGTTCTTCCGGGTGATGAGCATAATCATCGATATAAACTAAGTCATCGGTATTTATTATGTAATCGAAACGTCTTTTAACGCCCTGCCAGGAAGACAAGCTGTCCTTTATTTTGTCGAAAGGAATTTTGTGAATATCAGCAACAGCTGCAGCAGCAACGGCATTTTCTATGTTAAGTTTTCCCGGGATATTTAATACTGCATTTTCTATTTTTCCGTTCGGTGTTATTATGTCAAATGTGCTTTTCAGGGTGTTGATTTGAATATTTTCGGCATAATAATCACATTTTGCGTCAAGAGAATATGTGAAAGTATTTTCGGGAAAAACATTTTTTGATAATTCAACGTCTTTTTTAATTAAAAGGTTGCCGCTTTTGTTTGTTTGAGAAATAAATTGTTCAAAAGTGTGTTTAATGTCTTCTATGTTTTTATAAATATCGAGATGGTCTTCATCGACAGCCGTAATTATTGCCGTATAGGGCGATAAGTTCAGAAAAGAACGGTCGTATTCGTCTGCTTCGACAACGGCATATTCTGATATGTCGGGCTTTTCGGAAAGAATAAGATTTGAGTCATAGTTTTTTGAGATACCGCCCAAAAATGCATTGAAGTTTTTTTCGGCTGTTTTGAAAATGTGGGATATTACGGTAGAGACAGATGTTTTTCCGTGAGTTCCGGCAACGGCTATTACTTTATTTTGAGAGGTAATAATTCCTAATATTTCAGCTCTTTTTAAAACCGTATATTTTTTTGATTTAAAAAATTTCAGTTCGGAATGAGATTGTGCAACAGCAGGTGTGTAAACTATTATTACATTGTTTTTATCCTCAGAAATAACTTCTTTAGGAATCAGCCGAGTATCATCCTTAAAATGAACGGGTATTTTGTTTTTTATCAGTTTTTCGGTAATAATTGTTTTTGTTCTGTCGTAACCGGCAGTGAAAATCCCTGATTTTTTAAAGAAAAGGGCTATTGCACTCATTCCTATACCTCCTATACCGATGAAGTATACAGCCTTAATTTTTTTGAGTATGTCTGTATTTTTATTTGCCACTTTTTAGTATTTGATAAGATTCAAAATTTCTTTTCCTATTAAAATGTCAGCATCCGGCATTCTTTCATTTAAAATATTTTCTGATAGTTGTTTTAATTTATTTTCGTCTTTGATAATTTGCAGGGCTTTGTCAATAAGTTTGCTTTTTGCTTCATTATCTTCGATTAAAACTGCGGCGTTAATATTTACCAGAGCTTCTGCATTTTTTTTCTGATGATCTTCCGCGACATTCGGTGAAGGCACTAAAATTGATGCTTTGCCGAGCATGGCAAGTTCTGAGATTGTTCCGGCACCTGCTCTTGAAATTACAAGGTCTGCTGCTTTATATGCTAAATCCATACGAGAAATAAAATCATATATTTTAATATTAGAACAGCCCTGTTTTTCTGCAGCTTTCAGGGAGTTTTCGTAATAGTGTTTGCCTGTTTGCCATATAAAGAAAATATCGGAAGATGCAATTTTACTTAAATTTTTTATAATTGCATCATTTATGCTTTTTGCACCTCCGCTGCCTCCGAGACTTAAAATAACTTTCTTTTCGGCATCTAAGTTAAAAAAAGATAAAACTTCATCTCTGTCGGCAGGAGTATCTTTTATTTTTTCTCTGACAGGGTTTCCGGTTTTTACCACTTTGTTTTCCGGGAAATGTTTTTTGGCGGCATCATATGCCACACAAATTTTATCTGCTCTTTTCGCAAGTATTTTATTC
>JALSMF010000122.1 GCA_026987795.1 Bacteroidales bacterium | reverse complement strand
CGTCCGAAAGCGAAAAACCGGCGGCATATATCATTATTCTCGGTGATAATTCAATACTTCCGAAAGTAAAAAACTCTTATCATGATGTTGCGAGCGGTTTTGCGGCACAGTCAATTTTACTCGGTGCCGCTGAAAAAGGTTACGGAGCCTGTACCGTTGCCGCCGTACAAAGGCAAAAACTGAAAAAAGAGCTGAATCTTCCGGAATATTTTGATATTCTGCTTGTGTTGGCTCTCGGAGTTCCTGCTGAAACAGTTATAATTACAGAAATGCCTGCTGACGGAAATTATAATTATTGGCGAGATGAAAAACAAATTCACTATGTTCCGAAAAGAAGCTTAGAGGAAATAATTATTAATAACAATTCGGAAAAATGAGCAAAAAAAATATAGCCGTTCTTGCAGGAGGCAATTCTTCGGAATTTTTTATTTCGTTAAAATCGGCAGAAACAATTGCAAACGAGATTGATAAAGAAAAATATAATGTTTATGTCGTTCAAATAAAAGGAAGCGAATGGACATTAATAAATGACCTTAATTGCGGATTGATTATTCATAAAAACGATTTCAGCTTTACAGACAGAGGGCAAAAAGAAAAATTTGACCTTATAATTTCAGCAATTCACGGAACACCGGGTGAAGACGGATTACTGCAAGCATATTTTGACATGCTTTCAATACCTTACGTCGGAAGCGGTGTTTTAACATCATCGCTGACTTTTAACAAATATTATTGTAATACTTTTTTGAAAAATTTCAATATCGTAAACATTGCAAAGTCTGTGCTGTTACGAAAAGTATCAGGTTTCGACACAAAAAAAATCATCAATAAACTTGGGTTGCCCTGTTTTGTGAAACCTAATGCCGGAGGTTCAAGTTTCGGAATTACTAAAGTTAAAAAAGAAGAAGACTTAACACAGGCAATTGAAAAAGCCTTTGAAGAAAGCAATGAAGTAATTATCGAAGAATTTATTGAAGGTGTTGAAATTCAATGCGGTATGTTCAAGACAAAAGAAAAAGAATATAAGCTGCCTTTAGTGGAAATAGTTCCGAAAACAGAGTTTTTTGACTATAAAGCAAAATACGAAGGCTTGTCAAAAGAAATTATTCCCGCAAGAATATCAGACGAACTGACGGAGAAATGCCAATTGATAACTTCAAAACTATACGATACTCTTAGCTGCAAAGGAATTGTTCGTATGGATTTTATTTTAAAGAACGGAGAATACTGGTTTCTTGAAGCAAATACAATTCCCGGTATGACAAAAGAAAGCCTTGTCCCGCAAATGATAAAAAAAGCAGGAATGACAATCAAAGAAGTTATGACATTGCTTATCGAAGATAAATTAAATTAAATATTTCCTTAATTATTCTAACTTTGTCGAATATTAAACAAGGCTATGAATTTGGAAAAAATATATGCAAAAGCATTAAATAAAGAGTTTTTAACACTTGAAGAAGGACTTTTTTTATATGAAAAAGCACCAGTTTCCGATTTAATATTTATCGGAAATGAAATCAGAAAAAAAAATCAACCCGAAAAAAACCGAAATAAAGTCGGGTGGATTATTGACAGAAACGTAAACATCACTAACGTTTGCATAGCACAGTGCGAATTTTGCAACTTTTACCGTAAACCTAATGCCGCTGACATTTACATTACCACACTCAAAGAATATGACGAAAAAATAAAAGTTCTGAAAAAACTCGGAGGCAACCAACTCCTTATGCAGGGAGGACTACACCCTAAATTAGACCTCGAATACTACAAAAAACTTTTTTCCGATATAAAAAAAATACATCCCGATATTAAACTGCATGCTCTGGGACCTGCTGAAATTCATCATATTGCACGCATTTCAAAAACTAATTACAGAGAAGTCCTCATACAGCTTACCGAATCCGGTCTTAACAGCCTTCCCGGTGCAGGTGCCGAAATTCTTGTTGACCGTGTCCGAAAAACAGTTTCTCGCGGAAAATGTACGTCTCAGCAATGGCTTGACGTTATGCGTGAAGCCCATAAATTAAACATCATAACATCGGCAACTATGATGTTCGGACACATAGAAACACACAGAGAGCGAATAGAGCATTTTATTAAATTAAGAGAAGTACAAGCCGAAAAACCTGATTATTCTGAAGGTTTTACTACATTCATACCATGGCCGTTTCAAGACGAAAACACCGAACTTAACAAAAAATCCGGCATAGAAAATACCGTAACTGCCGATGAATATCTGCGAACATTTGCAACAGCAAGAATTATGATGCCGAACATAAAAAATATGCAGGCATCTTGGCTTACCGTAGGAAAAACAGCAGGTCAGCTGACACTTCACGGCGGAGCAAATGATTTCGGCTCAATTATGATTGAAGAAAATGTAGTATCCGTTGCCGGAGCAGACCACAGTTTTAATGCCGAGCAAATACAAGCTGCAATAAAAGAAGCCGGTTTTACTCCCGTATTCAGAAATCAGGCTTACGAATATACAGAAACCCCTGACATAAACCCGACACTATGAGTACCTTTGTTTTTAAAATGAAGTATCCCGGCAAACGTTGGTCGGATTATTTACCGGAAATTTTCGGAAATGAAATTGCGGAAAAATTAATAATTGAAACTAATGCTACGGCAAACACTAACACCGCAAGAATTATTCTCTGCGAATTTAACAATGACAAGAACATAATTGAAAAAATTACAAGTAACGAAAATACACTTTCAGCTTTTCTTGTAAAAAACAATAAAGTTTGTAAAATATTTAAGTAACCGGCTTCTCATAAATGCTGCCTGAAGATTTGAAATATAAAATTGCGATAAGCAAAATTCCCGGATTAGGACCTGTTAATATAAAAACCTTAATTTCATATTGCGGGAGCGTCAAAAACATTTTTGATGCAGATAAAAACAAGCTGTTGAAAATTCCCGGGATAGGCGAAAAAACTGCTTGTAATATTTTAAAAAATAAACACTTGCTCTACAATGCCGAATCTGAAATAGATTTTATCGAAAAAAATGAAATTTACACTCATTTTTACCTTGAAAAAAATTATTCTTTTTTGCTGAAACAGTGCCCTGACGCTCCGATTATTTATTTTCAAAAAGGAAATATCAGTTTCAAAAACAGAAAAATTATCAGCATAGTAGGAACACGAAATGCCACGCAAAAAGGTAAGGCTGTTTGTGAAATTTTAATAAAGGAGCTTGCCGAATCCGGACATAACCCTATAATTGTAAGCGGGTTAGCATACGGCATTGACATCTGTGCACATAAAGCCGCTTTAAAATACAACTTAGAAACAGTTTCTGTGTTAGCACACGGACTCGACAAAATTTATCCCGCAGCACACAAAAAAACAGCTGACGAAATA
>JALSMF010000121.1 GCA_026987795.1 Bacteroidales bacterium | reverse complement strand
GCAGAGGATTTATCCCGGTTTAAAGACAGTTCTTTTGATATTGTTACGGCATCTTTTGTTTTGCACGGAGTAAAGCAAGATAAAAGAGAAAATCTTCTGAAAGAAATGAAAAGGGTTTCTAAAAAATATGTCGTGTTACACGATTTTGCCGGAAAGACTCCAATATTCGTAAAATTCTTAGAACTTATGGAAAAAAGTGATTATAAGCACTTTAAAAAACACATACATAGAGAATTAGAGCAAAGTTTTGAGAAAACAAAAAAAATACCAATAAAATACGGAACAGGTCTTTACATAGCCGAAAAACAGTAAATTATATAATTAATAAATTAAATATTTTAATAAAATGATAAAAATTTACCATAATCCGAGATGCAAAAAAAGCAGAGCAGGGTTAGAATATCTGCAAAGCAAAAATGTTAATTTTATAACTGTTTTATACCTTAAAGACGAGCCTTTTACCTTTGAAAGCCTTAAGTCATTATTTGCAAAAATGAATGTAACTCCGAAAGATATGCTGCGCAAACAGGAAAAAGAATACAAGGCAAACTATAAAGATAAAAACTTAAGCGATGACGAATTGATTAAAATAATGGTTGAAAATCCTAAATTTATAAACAGACCGATTGTTGAAACTGACGACAAAGCTGTATGGGGAGACCCGCCTTCAAATATCGACAAACTTTTTTAACTTTAAATAATATGCTTATTTCAAGCGAATTAAAACAAACAAATATTGCCGAATACATCCTGTATATGTGGCAAACCGAAGATACAATAAGAGCTCTTAATTTTGACATTGAAAAAATAAAAGAGTTTATTGTTGACAAATATGATGTGTCCGACGAGATAAAAGAAAATATTCTGAACTGGTATAAAAGTATAATACAAATGGCAGAGCTTGAGAGTATTAAAAAGTCCGGACATTTGCAAATACTGCGTAATATCGTTAATGATTTATACGACCTGCACCTTTGGCTGCTCAATCGCCCCGAAGAAGTTCAATACAGGCAATATTTTGATTTGGCTTTACCTCATATAAAAGAGCTTGAAAAAAAAATGCAGGGAACGGCAGAAAACGATATTGATGTCTGCCTGCACGGATTATATGCCGTAATGCTGTTAAATATGCAAAAGAAAGAAATAAGTAAAGACACAAAAACAGCCATAAAAACATTCAGAAAACTTATTTCGCTTCTTGCGGCAAAATATAAAGAACGAGAAGAAAAGCCCGATAAGTATTATTGAGCATATAATTTTCCCTGCCAAGTATTTTTTTCTTTAAACTTTTTCAGGATTTTTGCCGTAATTTCAAAATTTTTGAATCCGCCCCATTTCGGAGCAATAAGCATATCGGAAGGAGATTCGCTTATAAATCGTTCTATAATTATTTTCGGCTTGAGCCGCTCTGCAAATTGCACTGCAAAATTGATATACTCATCGGCAGAAAACAAATTGAACATTTCCGAGTTTTCGGCATACTGTTTTGCCATACGTGTTCCTTTTATTATTTGTAACTGATGTAATTTTAATGTTTCAAAAGGCAAATCTGATAATAATTTTGCATGCTCAAGGTTATCTTTGCGAGAATCACCCGGTAAACCGATAATGTAATGCACACCTGTGTGCAGTCCTCTTTTTGCCGACATTTCAAGTGCTTTTATGCTGTCTTCAAATGTATGTCCGCGATTTATGTTTTTTAAAGTATCGTTACTGCAAGTTTCAATTCCGTATTCTAAAACGATATAATATTTCTCGGCAAGTTTCTGCAAATAATCCAAAATTTCCTCATCAACACAATCGGGTCGTGTAGCAATTACCAAACCCGTAACATTCGGAACGGAAAGTGCTTCTTCATAATATTTTTTCAGAGTTTCTAAGTCGGCATAAGTATTTGAATATGCCTGAAAATATGCTAAATATTGCTGTGTTTTATATTTTTCGGCAAAAAAAGCAATTCCTTCGTTAAGCTGTTGTGTTATTGTTTTTTTCGGACTGCAATAAAACGGATTAAAAGTATCGTTATTACAATACGTGCAACCTCCCCTGCCCTTTTTCCCGTCTCTGTTAGGGCAGGTAAAACCGGCATCAACGGCAATTTTCTGAACTCTTTGTTTGAATTGTTTCTTAAAATAAGAGGAAAATTCATTGTAGGGCTTATCGTGCCCCCAAGGATAGTTGTATTTTACTGTATTTTTAGTCAAAATTAATTTCCGAATTATGAATAAAAACATTCACGGCTTCACTTTAAGCAAAACCGTGAACGTTTACGGTGTAATATGTTTGTGCCTGATTTATTTATCTTTTGTCTTCAGCTCGTTTTCTATAATTTCTAATGCTTGCTCGTATCCTATTCTTTTGGCAATTATTTTTTTATTTTCATCCAAAAGATACAATACCGGCGAACTGTTAATGTCATAATTTATCCTGAACGGGTCAAAAGGATTCCAAGCGTTTGTCCAATCTGTCATATTATGTTTTTCAATAAATTCAAGCCATTCTTTTGTAACTTTTGAGAAACGTTTCCAGTCCGTCAGGTCTTTTTGTAAAAACATTGTAATAACCTCAACTCCTTTTTCCTTCATATTTTTTTCAACATATGCATCATGAAAAAGCGGTGTTTCTTTTTTACAGTGGCTGCAATCGGGTGTCCAAAACCAAAGAATTGTATATTTCGCTTTTGTTTTGTAAAGTGTATTTGTCACCGGAAATTTATCGTAAAATTCTTTAAGAACTTCAACTTTGAGATTGTATTTTATGATACTGTCAGCTTCCGATTTTTCAATTTTAAGTCCTTGTGCTTTAATATTATCGACTTCTTTTATGAGTTTATTTATTTCAGAAGTATCTGCCGGCACTTCGTTAAACACAATATTTTGAGCCGTAACTCCTATCAAACATTTTTTTCTTCTCTTAATCTTCTTTTTTAAATCTGAAATAAATTCAGGGTCACTCCATTTTGCTTCTTTTATGTAATATTTATCGGCAATATGGACATAAACATTTTCTGCCGTCATAACTTGAGATGAAGCATATTTATTAAACAAATGCACAAGCATATACCTGAAAAGTTCATCATTTGTTCTTGACCTTTCAATAAGCATATCGACTTCGGGAATAAGCGTATCGGGATGTTGCACCAAAACTTTATCAAGATATGTATCAATTGTATTTTCGTAAATAGGAGTTCTCAGCAAACGCGGGTCGGAAATATCAAAATTATCGAAATAATGATGCCTGAACCAAAAATACTGCTGTTTTTTATCTGTAATATCTTTAGGAACTTCAACTCTTCTTGTTGCTTTCAGAAACTTTGAAAAAAAATCATCAGGATGCCCGTTTACCGTTTTTTGAAAATATGCTTCGGATTCTTCACCGAGTTTTTTAAGTTTTGCATCAATTTCGGCAATTTTATTTTTATCATCTTTAAATTTTTTTCTGTCTTCAAGAAGCTGTTTTCTGAGCTTACCTGCATTACTCAAGTATTTTTTATATGCCTGAAAACGCACATTTTCTTCACAACTTTTAAAACTTACCGAATTATCGTAATCTGAAGTGTCGGCTGTTATTGAAAACACTTGATCTTTATCGAGCATAAAATCAAAAAAAGATTTATTGGGTAAAAACAAAAAATACATTCCTCCCGGGAGCGGTTCTTTTCCTTTAAAAACACCGTATCCTTTTGAGTTTAAAGTTATGGTATCATCAGGTATTAATTGGGTCGCAAAATGATGCCCGAGAATAACTTCTTTATCGGGCAAATTTTTAATATTAATTTCAATCTTATATCCTTGCGAAAAAGCATTAAATCCGATAAATATTAAAATAACGGTTAACAATCGTTTCATATCTTTTAAATTTAGTTTCTTTGAAAACGTATTAATTTTGAAAATAATATCTTACAAACAAGCATTTATACGCAAAAGTTGCATTAATAATTTTCAAAAGGTTGCCAAACTGTTTTTCTGTTCTTTTCTCTGTCAAAATGTTCGCAATCATCAACTGTATTTATTTCACTGATTGTATATGCGGCTTCGTGCATATAATGATAGGCACGGTTTGCACTTTCGCCCATATTTATAAATACGCTTTCGCCGTCTTTTATAAGTCCTCTTTTAAGAGCTTCAAAAAAACCGAGCAATCCGGCAGCCGAAGCCGGTCCGATTTTTATAACACGTTCAAAAGCAATTAAACGAATCATATCAAGAGCTAAATCTTCTTTAACGGCAAAAATTTCACCTCCGCTTCGTTTTACCAAAGGTCCCATTAACGGATACATACCCGGATTACCGGTAGCAATGGTAGGAATAAGAGTTTCCGGATTTTCGTATACGGGATAATCTTTTTCCCAGCCTCCCGGATAGTTATTTTCTTTTGCTTTTTTCCACGCATCAGCCATAGGTGCGCAACGATCGCCCTGAGAGAGTAAGAAACGAGGAAGTTTACCGAAAATTCCAAGTTCTTCGAAGTCTCTGAATGCCTTGTCAACGGCAAAAGGTCCGGTTCCGCCGCTTAATGCCTGAATGTAAACATCGGGGATTTTACCGAGCAAACGCATCATTTCGAACACCTGTGTTTTTTTGGCTTCCAAGCGCAAAGGGTCAAGGTTTCCGCCGGTAATAAGAGCATTATATTTTTTTGCATAATCGGCAGCCACTTTTTTTGCGTAAGCATAATCGCCCTGCACATGAAAAACTTTTTGCCCGTAAGCACTTATATGAGCCATACTGTCTCTAAAAGCATCGCCGGGCATAAAAACGGAGCAGGAAATTCCGGCTTTTGCCAAATAATGTGCAAATGCCGTTGCAGTATTTCCCGTGCTTGCAACAACGTATTCTTTTATTCCGTGTTCCTTAAGAACACTTGCAGCTACGGCACCGCCTTTATCTTTAAAAGTTCCCGTTGCAAAACTTTTATCGTTTCTGTTTATGTAAACTTCGAGGTTTAGGTTGTATTTACGCTTTGCGTAGTCTTCAAAAAACGACCATCTTTCCATAGGTGCAACACCTTCACCGTCGGTGATTATGTTTTCTTTATTTTCCAAAGGCAGAAAATCGAAATAATGCCACAGACTTTCGGGTTTTGCATCTTTGCTTATAAGTTCTTTTATTTTTTCTTTCGGTGTGTTATAAATTGTATCAATTTTATTATCACCGCATTTCGGACATTTTTGATTGTTTGCAAACCATTGCCTGAAACCTCCTATTTCTTCTCCGCAGGTTCTGCATTTGAAGTAAAATTTTTTGTTCATATTCTTTTATTTTTTTGCAAATATATAAAAAACAAAGAGCTGTTTTAACTGTATTTTAATGATTTCGGTATATGAATTAACTTCATATTTTTATTTATCGACAAAGAATACCGGGTTACATTTTGCTTTAAAAAACGGGTTGAGTAAGTTCTCTTTATTATATAATAAAAGCGTGTCGTTGATTTTTGTAACAGTTCCGCCGGCAGCCGAAACAATTGCGTGTCCGGCTGCGGTATCCCATTCCATTGTAGGTCCGAAGCGCGGATATATGTCGGCTTTGCCTTCGGCAATCATACAAAGTTTAAGTGAGCTTCCTCTGCTTATTATTTCAATATCTCCATACTCTTTTTTTAGCTTATTAAAATATGTTTTTGTTTCATCATTCATATGAGAACGACTTCCGACAACGGTATAAGGTCTGTTTTTTTCCGGTAAGGGAAGTTTATGTGCATATTTTATTAATTCGGTCATGTTTTCATATTCTTTTGAAGGTATCTCATCAATTTTAAAAGCTCCGGACTCAATATCGGCAAAATACAAAGTTTTTGTTACGGGTACATAAATTACGCCTGCTACAGGTATTTGCTTTTTTATTAATGCAATGTTTACGGTAAATTCACCGTTTCTTTTTATGAATTCTTTTGTTCCGTCTAAAGGATCGACCAGCCAAAAACATTTCCATTTCTTTCGTTCTTTATACGGGAGATGTTGTCCTTCTTCGCTCAAAACAGGTATTTCTGTTTTTTTAAGGAATGACATTATTTTATTATGTGCATTTTTATCTGCCAAAGTAAGCGGAGAGTTGTCTGCTTTTGAGACTATCTGAAAATCATCACTTTCATACACTTTTAATATTTCTTCTCCTGCATAAATCGATGCTTCGACTGCAATTTTTAACAATTTACTTATATCCGTCATTCTGTTTTGTGTGTATGAGATGAGTTTGCTTGTGCCGCAGGCATAATTAAAATATCATTTATATTAACGTGAGGAGGGCGAGTAACTGCAAATTCAACAGCTTCGGCAATGTCTTGTGCCGTAAGCGGAACAAAACCTTCATATACTTTATCGGCTTTTTCTTTGTCGCCGAGACGAACCAAAGAAAATTCCGTATTAACCATACCCGGAGCTATTGAAGTTACTTTAATTCCGTAAGGTAACATATCAATTCTCATTGCTTTTGTTATTGATTCTACCGCATGTTTGGTAGCACAATAAACATTTCCTTTTAAATATGTTTCTTTTCCTGCTATTGATGAAATATTTACGATGTGTCCCGATTTTCGTTCAACCATACCGGGCATAATTGCCCGAGAAATATAAAGCAGACCCTTTACGTTGGTATCAATCATTTTCTCCCAATCATCAATGTTACCCTCGTGTATAAAATCTAACCCCGAAGCAAGTCCCGCATTATTTATCAGCACATCTATATTTTTAAAATTTTCGGGTAAGTTTTCTATTTGCGTTCTTGTTTCTTCTCTGTTTCTGATATCAAAATTTAAAATTAAAACTTCAATACTAAACTTTTCTTTCAGTTCTTTTCCAAGTTCCCGCAATCTGTTTAAACGTCTGCCGGTTATTATTAAGTTATATTTATGTTCTGCAAGCATAAAAGCCGTTGCTTTTCCTATCCCTGATGTTGCACCGGTAATAAGTGCGTTTTTTTCCATAATTATAAAAGTTTATTTAGTGATTATGTATCTGTTTTGTATCTTATTTAAAAATAAATCAGGCTTAAAATTGTTATCGTAACTACCATATAAATAATTGTTAAAGGTGTTCCCACACGTAAAAAGTCTTTAAATTTATAGCCTCCGGGACCGTAAACCATAAGATTTGTTTGGTAACCTATCGGGGTCATAAAATTTGCGGCAGCTGCATAAGCAACCACAAGAATAAACGGCATAACATCAGCCTTTAGGCTTAATGCAAGGGTTAAAGAAACGGGAAATATTACTGCAACGGCGGCTTTATTTGTGATAAAAGCGGCTAAAACAGCCGTTATTAAGTATATTCCTGCAAGAATTCCGATTGTGCCCAAAGGTTTAAACACCGAAATAATTGCATGAGCAAACATATCGGCAACACCTGTTTTTATCATTGCCGTTCCGAGAGCTAAAGAAAGTGCGATAATCAAAATAAGATCGTAATCAACACTTTTAATCAGGTCTTTAGGTCGTGTAACCTTAAACAGAACCAAAGCGGCAAGTAAAACCAGCAGACCGTTAAACAATTTGATTAAGCCTATTGCCGAAAGCAGTATTACTGCAACTGTTCCGCCTACCAAAAGAGTTGTTCGTGCAAACCCTAATCGCCTGAACTCTTTAATTCTTGATATGAGATAAAAATCTGTCGTATCTTTGTAGCGATCTTCAAAATATGTTCCTGCAAGAAGTAAAACTGCATCGCCGGGCTTTAATTCCACCGAGCCTATTTTTCCTGCTATTGTTTCGCCGTTACGATGAATTGCTATTGCCGTAGCGTCAAACTTTGCTCTGAAGTTTACCTCTTTAAGCGTTTTTCCTTTAAGAGAAGAGTTATGTGAAATAACTATTTCCAAAACTTCAGTATTTTTCTTTCTGGAAAACATTCCGACAGAAGGTATTTCAATGCCTTTTCGTGATTTTACAAAATCGGCTATTGCCTTTGTGTTTCCCGTAAACAGCAATATGTCTTCTTCCAAAAGAATAGTATCGTTAGGAACAGCAGTTATTCTGATATTTTCTCTTAAAATTTCAAATAAAAATAAGCCTTCAAGATTTCTTAAGCCTGCTTCCGCAATTGTTTTTCCTATTAAAGAACTGTTTCCTTTTATTCTGCCTTCGACTATGTATTCTCTTGAAATATCGGGTATTTTATCAATGACACTTTTATTGTCGGGCAGCAGTTTTTGACCTACCGTAAGAAGGTAAATAATTCCTATAATCAGCATAGGTAAACCAACAGCCGTAAAGTCGAAGATATTTAATTCAGGCAAGTTCGGTATTATTTTTTGATCGGTTACAAGTCCGTTTACTATCAGGTTCGTGGAAGTTCCTATCAGGGTTGTGCAACCTCCGAGAATTGCAGCGAAAGATAAGGGTATCATTAATTTTGAAACAGATGCTTTATGTCTTTGTGCTCCGGTATGAACATAGGGCATCATTAATGCAACAAGCGGTGTATTATTAAGAAATGCCGACATCGGAGCAACTATAAGCATCATTCTGGCAGTGAAGCTTTTCATTGTTTTTGCTCCTTTAAAAATCCAATCGAAAAAAATATCAAGAACTGATGTTCTTCTGTAAATGTCTCCGAGCAAAAGCAACATTATAATAATTGCAATTTGTTCGTTTGAGAAGCCGTCAATAATTTCGGAAGGGTCAAGAACGTGTGTCATTCCGAGAACTATAACCGCGATGATGAATGTCATCGTCGGTCCTACGATTTCTTTATACAAAGAAATTACAAGAAAAAGTAAAACTATAATTACTATAATTGCATCAAATGTCATGCTTTGCTGTTCTGAGACAAGATAAAAGCCAAAAGTATAAAAAATCCTTTTATTCCGAATTAAAAAAATAAAAAAGCCGATAAATTTCAGAATCTTTATCGGCTTTTATTCCGGAAGGAAATAATTCTTAAGCTTTATCTGTTACTATCATTCCGGCACCTACGGTTTCGTTGGTAATGTCATCAATTAATATAAAACTTCCCGTATTCCTGTTTTTTCTGTATGCATCAAAAAACAGAGGTTTTGCAGTTTTAATTTTAATTTTACCTATATCATTCATTTTTATTTCTTTGTCTTCCGTGTTCTTATTCATAGAATTAATATCCATTTTGAATTTTACTTCCTGAATAATGCATTTCACTTCGTTTGTTGTGTGCCTGAGGGTGTATTTTCCTCTTACCTGCAAAGGTCTTTCGTTAAACCAGCTTATCATTGCCGTAATATCCTGACTTTGAACAGGCAGGTTGTCCGGTTTTACAATCATATCTCCCCTGCTTATATCAATATCATCTTCAACCGTAATTGAAACAGATTGCGGAGCAAAGGCAAAATCAAGTTTTTCGTTCAATGTATCTATTGATTTAATTTTGGATTCTAAACCTGAGGGAAAAACTTTAATTTTATCTCCTACTTTAAAAATTCCGCCGTCAATTCGTCCTGCATATCCTCTGTAATCGTGAAATTCTTCAGATTGAGGACGTATAACATACTGAACGGGAAAACGGGCATCTGTATGATTATAGTCTCCTTTTATGTAAATATTTTCAAGGAGATACATTAAGGTTGTTCCGCGGTACCACGGCATATTTTCTGATGGTTCTACAACATTATCGCCTTTCAGTGCACTTATCGGAATAAATTTTATATCTCTTACTTCAAGCTTAGGAGCAAAAGACTCGAATTGTTTTTTTATTTTTTCATATACTGCTTCATCGTAATCGACCAAATCCATCTTATTGATACACACTACAATATGCGGTATCTGTAAGAGAGATGCAATATAAGCGTGTCTTAAAGTTTGTTCTATAACACCGTTACGTGCGTCAATTAATATTATAGCCAGATTTGCCGTAGAGGCTCCGGTAACCATATTTCGCGTGTACTGTATGTGTCCGGGTGTATCGGCAATAATAAATTTTCTTTTCGGGGTTGCAAAATAGCGATATGCTACATCAATTGTTATGCCTTGTTCTCTTTCTGCACGAAGCCCGTCGGTAAGCAGTGCTAAATCTATTTCGCTTTTACCTTGGTTTCTGCCTGCTTTTTCTATAGCTTCTATTTGGTCTTCAAAAATTGATTTACTGTCGTATAATAATCGTCCTATAAGTGTACTTTTGCCGTCATCAACGCTTCCTGCCGTTGTAAAACGTAAAAGCTCCATATCAAGGTAACCGTTTGTATCTTTTTTTTCCGTCATTTTTGGGAAATTTGTAATTTAAAAATTGAAAAGTTTTTGATTTTAGTCTAAAAATATCCTTCTTTTTTTCTGTCTTCCATTGCCGTTTCCGAGCGTTTATCATCGAAACGCTGTCCGCGTTCGGTAGTTCTTTCTGCTGCTATCTCGTCAATTATGTCTTTAAGATTATCGGCTTTTGAGCGAGTTAATCCTGTATTGGTAATATCTCCTATTGTTCTGCATCTTACATCTAAAATTTCGGGTTTTTCATTGGGTTTAAGTGTCATAAAAGGGGCTGTTGCAAGCAAAACTCCGTCTCTTTCAAATACTTCTCTTTTGTGTGTGAAATAAAGATTCGGAATTTCTATATCTTCCATATATATGTACTGCCAGACATCAAGTTCTGTCCAATTGCTTAAAGGGAATACTCTGAAATGTTCTCCCATTCTCTTCTTTCCGTTAAACAGATTCCACAATTCCGGTCTTTGATTTTTCGGGTCCCATTGTCCGAATTCGTCTCTGTGAGAGAAGAAACGCTCTTTTGCTCTGGCTTTTTCTTCGTCTCTGCGACCTCCTCCCATCGCGGCATCAAATTTGTGCTCTTCTATTGCATCAAGTAAAGTTGTAGTTTGCAGCACGTTACGGCTCGCATTATATCCTGTTTCTTCCCGAACTTTTCCTTCGTCAATTGTTTTTTGCACAGAACCGACATACAACTTTACACCGTATTTTTCAACAAGGTTATCTCTAAATTTTATTGTTTCTTCAAAATTATGTCCGGTATCAATATGCAGTAACGGTATGGGAACTTTTGCAGGATAAAATGCTTTTCTTGCCAAATGAAACATAACTATGGAATCTTTGCCTCCGGAAAAAAGTATTACCGGGTTATCAAATTGTGCGGCAACTTCCCTGAATACAAAGATTGATTCTGCTTCTAATTCTCTTAAGTGATTAAGATGATAATTGTTCATTTTAAAAAGTTTGTATTTTATTTATGTTATTTTATATTTTAGAGTCGAGATATTTTTATTTTAATTTCATCGGGTTGTTCAATATGTAAACCGCATTCTTTTTTATCTTTGCTTTCCCACCACCATCTGCCGGCTCTTATATCTTCGCCTTTTTTTACCGCACGTGTGCACGGGGCACATCCTATGCTTAAAAATCCTTTATCGTGAAGTTCGTTATACGGAACGTTATTTTCTTTCAAATAATTTAAAACATCATTAAAAGACCAATCTTTAAGCGGGTTGAACTTTATAAGATTAAAAGTTTCATTTCTCTCAAACAAATGCAAATCTGTTCTGGTAACTGACTGTTCAGCACGTAAGCCCGTTATCCACAAATCAATATTCTTCAAAGCTCTTGTTAAAGGATAAACTTTACGTATATTACAGCATTCTTTTCGGTCTTCAACCGAGTTATAAAAACTGTAAGTACCTTTAGTGCTCAGCATTTCCTCTACTTTATCTTTGTCCGGGAAATATGCTTTAATTTTAGTTCCGTATTTTTTATTTGTAGTGTCCCAAACTTTATAAGTTTCTTCAAACATACGTCCGGTATCAAGTGTAAAAATCTCTATCGGGACTTTATTTTTCAGAATTATATCTGAAATAACCTGGTCTTCCTGCCCGAAACTTGTAGAAAAAGCTATTTTCCCTTTAAACTCTTCGGATAAATATTCTAATTGTTCTTTTATCTGTTTATTTTGGCATTTTTGAAGTAATTTTTGAATCATACTTTTTTATTTTTCTCTGTTCCAAGATAATGTTTTAAGCATCCAGGTCGGTAATGCTTTTTCCGGTTTTCTTTTCATTAAATTAAGATTCCATCCTATTTTTTTAATAACCGGTATTTTATGTGTTTCTACAAATTCTATTAACGTGCCGTCCGGGTCTTCCGTGTAAGTGAAATGACCGGAGGCTTCTCCCATATCAAATATCTTACCGCCCGTTTCGTATATTTCGGGATTGCTGTCAACTGTAAAAGGATGTCCGTTTTTAGAACAATGTTCTTTAAAGGCTTTCATATTTCTTATATCAAAACATATTTGGATAAAGCCCGGATCTCCCCAAAATCTTCCTTTATATATTTTTTTTGGTTCAGCATCAAAAACCTTTATTAATTCTATTTGGCTGCTGCCTAACATTTTACTGAATGCTCCTTTTCTGGGTTTACTGTGAGATAATAAAACACGTTCGAACTTATTCTTTCCTCTCGGCAAACCTTCAAAATCTTTAAAAACACCTGTTTCGCGATACTCAACAGTATCGTAACCTAAAATATCCGAATAAAACCGTATTGATTTATCAATATCCGTAACGCCTATTACGGCACCGAAAACACCGCCGGAAAGTGATTTTGACTTTGAAAAAACAATGTTATTTTCAACTATTTCAAAAATGTTTCCGTAAGGGTCTTCAAAAAAGAAATGCTTGATTCCTTTCGGGTCTTTTTCTATATTACTTAAAAGTTTTACACCTTTACTTTTAAAAAAATCAAAAACTTTTTCCGGCTGATTACTTTTAATTTTTGCAATATAAACGCCTAAATCTCCGGCTTGGATTTTAAATCCGGCTTTTTGAGGCTCTCTCGTAAGATATTGCCATATTTCCAATCCTCCGCCGCCTTGAATATTCAATGCAATAACAGCATGTCTGTCCTGCGGTTCGCCTCCGGTATATTTCAGCATTTTTTCGGCTGTTCCGGGAGCATCCACAACAGGAATGTCAAACCCGAGATTTTCTCGATACCACTTTCGTGCCCCCTTTAAATCGGTAACACCGATTCCTATTTGCTGTATTCCGCTTATGTAATATTCCATACTCAATATTTTTTAAATATTCGATGTATTAACTATGTCGAATTTCAAAAATAATTTGCAAAGATATTAATTTTGGCAATGATAAAAAATTATGTTTATGTTATTATAAAAACATATAAAAGTTTCTATATTTGCGATTTTAAAAAATAAATTATTAACTATAATTTTAGGTCGTGGATATATTCAATAAGTTAGACACATCAAAAACCGATTTGGGAAAATATCAGGCATCCGTTCACGGATATATGACTTTTCCGAAATTAGAAGGAGAAATAGGTCCGGTAATGACATTCAGGGACAAAAAAGTAATTACTTGGAGTATTAACAATTATCTCGGATTAGCAAACTTACCCGAGGTAAGAAAAGCTGATGCCGATGCTGCCGCACAATGGGGGATGGCATACCCTATGGGTGCCAGAATGATGAGCGGTGAAACTAAATATCATGAAGAACTGGAGCAAAAGTTAGCAGACTTTGTAAGTAAAGAAAGCGGATACCTTCTGAATTACGGTTATCAGGGAATGGTGTCAATTATTGACTCTTTAGTTGACAGAAATGATGTAATTGTTTATGATTCAGACTCACATGCCTGCATTTTAGACGGATCGAGACTGCATATGGGCAAGCGTTTTGTTTTTAAGCATAATGATATGGACAGTCTTAACAAACAGTTAAAACACGCAACTCGTGTTGCCAGAAGAAATAACGGAGGTGTTTTGGTAATTACGGAAGGTGTTTTCGGAATGGAGGGAGATTTGGGAAATCTGAAAGCTATAACAGATTTAAAAGAGAAGTATGAATTCAGACTTTTCATTGATGATGCCCATGGTTTCGGGACAATGGGTGAAACCGGTGCAGGTGCAGGTGAATATTTCGGCGTGCAGGATAAAGTTGATATTTATTTCGGCACTTTTGCAAAAGCAATGGCGGGAATAGGTGCATTTGTTGCAGGACCTAAGGCAGTTATTGATTATTTAAGATATACCATGCGTTCGCAAATTTTTGCAAAATCACTGCCTATGCCTATGGTTATGGGAGCTTTAAAACGCCTTGAAATAATAAAAAGAGATACAACTCAAAAAGATAAACTTTGGTCTGTTGTAAATTCACTCCAAAAAGGACTTAAAGATAACGGTTTTAACCTCGGAGTTACAGAATCTCCGGTTACACCTGTTTTCTTTGACGGTGACGATACTTTAGTTATTAAAATTACTAAAGATTTAAGAGAAAATTACGGTATTTTCTGCTCTGCGGTAGTTTATCCCGTAATTCCGAAAGGCAAAATTATGCTGCGTTTAATTCCTACGGCATCTCACGAGCAGGAGCATGTGGATAAAACAATTGCAGCTTTTAAAGAAGTTCAGAAAAAATTAAAAGACGGGGTTTATGCATAAAATACTGCCTTAAGATTTTATTAAAAAAGACTTCCTTATTTATTTTTCGGAAGTCTTTTTGTTTTGTTAAGCTCTTATTTGTTTATTTATACCAACTGAGTTCTCTGATGAACGCATCGGTAAATCCCATTTTATGAACGGTTATAAGATATTTTTCGGCATCAGACTTATATTTATATTTGCCGTAAGTATAATGATGCAAACCGCTGTTACCTTTTCTCATTTTCACTTTCCCTCTGAAATCTTTAAAAAACTTATCTGAATTTGAAAGTTTTCGCTTAAATGCTCCGAGTTGAATTGTGTATATACCGCTTATTCCTCCGCTGTCTAAATCGCCGGCATCCGTATCACTGTCTGCCACAGCTTCATCAAAAGCATTATCTGCACTTTGCTTGTCAAGAACAGTTACTAAAATATCTTCTTTGTTTGAGTCATAATCCAGTAAATCTACAAAAATTCTGTTTTCCGAAATATTCAATAATTTCAGATAATTAATAATTTCTTGCTTTCTTTTTTTTCCGAGATTTTCGTCAACGTCTTTTGAGGAATATATATTTATGACTAAATCCGTATTTTTATTTAGAAACTCTGCTAAAGTATTTAGAAACAATTCGTTTTCATTATTCAAACTTTTTTCGTCTTCTTCAAAGTTCATTGAATAAATTTTATGAACTTTCCCTTTATTTATTTTTTCAAGATTATAAGTTCCCACATCTCTTACATATTCGTCTCCGTAAGGAGCCGAAAAAGTAAAGGCTTCAAAAAAATGACCGTCTGATTCAATTGCGGCAAAATAGTTTTGATCTCTTTTTACGTTAAAAGAAAAATCACCGCTAATATCAACATTTGAATTGTAAAAATTCTGCTTGGCAGCTAAGTTGGAAACTTTAATAATACATGACGTTTGTTCTTCGGCAACAACATTTCCTTTAACGGTAAGATAGAACAAAGAAGAGTCGGCATAATTTATTTTAAAAATATCGCCTCTGCCTTTTCCTTCGGGACGTAGTGACATAAAGTATGCAATCTTATTATCGCTTGTAACAAAATAAAATAAATCGTCTTCAACCGAATTAATCGGCATTCCGAGATTTTCGGGTTTTGCAAATTTGCCTTTGCCTTTGCCCGCTGCACTGAAGATATCATATCCTCCTATCGAATTATGCCCTTTGGATGAGAAATATAATGTTCCGTCTTCATGAATAAAAGGGCTCTCTTCGTCAAATTTAGTATTTATTCTTTTTCCGAGATTTTTAGGTTCTGACCATTTATCTCCTTTTTTCTTTATGAAATAAATGTCTTTTCCTCCTCTTCCTCCCGGTCTGTTACTGGAAAAATAACAAATTGTTCTGTCCTGATTCATAGAGGCATGCATTTCATCATACTTCGAATTAACAGCTTTAAATTTTACAGGTTTTGTCCAATTATTTCCTTTAAATTCACTCTGATATATATCTCCGTCTTTATAGACTAACATAAAAGTTCCGTCTTTTGAAACCCAACAATCAGCCTCATTATTTTTAGAGTTAAGCGGCTTGTCGTAAGGATCAGGTTCTCTGTCATTTTCATTATTAATATTTATAAAGAAAATGTTTTCGTCATATTCACCGTCCTCGGTTTTTTCATCCCTGAAATTTGTTTTTTCTTTTGATGTGTAAATAAAAATACCCTTGTCTTCAACAAAAAACGGCGAGTGCTGAGTTAATTCCGTATTAATCCCGTCTCCCGGAGAAACTACTTTCAATAATTTCTTCTTTTTAAACTCTTTTTTGGCTGCTTCACAAGCTCTTATTTCATTTTCAAGAATATCTGCAGATTTATATTTTTTATATTCTTTGTCAATAACCAGTTCGTTATATACTTGTATTGCCTCATCAAACAAATAATTAACATGATAAGCCTTTCCTAATAGAAATTTCGCATTAACAAAAGCTTCATTTTTATGTTTTTTTTCAAAAACAGCAACAGCTTTTTGCAATGCCGGGATAGCTAAACCATGTATTTGCGGAGTTCTTAAATAGCATTCTCCGAGATACATATGGTATTCGCCTTTATCAGGATATTTTTCTACTAATTTTTCGTATGCTTTAATAGCTTCGGGAATATTTCCGGCTAAAAGTAACTTTTCTGCTTTTTTAGCACTTTGAGAAAATATAATCTGCGAAATTAATACCGTTGCAATTACGGAAAGTAATATTTTTTTCATATTAAACGTTAATTTTATGTATTGTTTCTGCAACAATCGTGCAAAATAACTAATTTTATGCCGTGAATTTATTATTTCAGATACTTTATTTATTATTCTTACTGAAAAGAAATGATAAAAATACTGAAAATATAAAAACAGTCGTATTTATTTGACAAATTATGCCTTTAACAAGATAAAATTCAGTTTTTCTTTTGTTTCTTTGCATACAAAATTCAAAATATGAAAATTATGAGTATAAAATATGTAATAGCTGCCGGTTTTATTCTGTTTCTTCATATCTCTGCCTGTAAAAATCCGTCAAAAAGTGAGGATGCCGAAAAAGCTGCGATTAATATAAATGATTTTAAAATAAGTTCTGAAGCAATAAAGGTAGCAGACAGTATAATGTATATTACAAACGTAAAAAATCCCAACCCGGAAGATGCGTATTATATGGACCAATGGCTTGGAGGAGCAAAAACAAAGCTGCTTGCAGATAAGATATTTGCTGCTGTTTACAGTAAGAAGCTAAACGCATATAATTATATTACGGGAGATAAAATGAGTATTGAAGAAGTAAAAGAACTTGAAAATGAATTTAAACGCAAAGATATAGGACAGATTTTATTTACGGAAGATTGGTATTTTGATGAAGAAAACTTAAAAATGTATAAACAGGTAAATTCTATAATGCTTGCATATTTCAGATATGACGATGCAGGCAACCTGCTGGGAAATAAAGCCGGAATAAGAGTATATCTTAACGGAACTAAACCTATGAGAGGAGCAATAGATTACTAGTTTTTACAATATACTTAATATTTATTTTAATATTTATTTTAATGTTCAAAGTCCTTATAGCCGAACCGACTCACGAAATTTTGCATAAAAAATTATCTGATGCGGGTTTTGTTTGCGATTATAAGCCTGAGTTGTCATTTTCTCAACTTGAAAAGCTAATACATAAATATAACGGGTTGGTTATCAGAAGTAAATTTAAAATCGACCGGTTGTTTACAGATAAAGCTGTTAAACTTAAATTTATAGCAAGAGCCGGAGCCGGAACGGAAAATATTGATATTTCTTATGCAGAAAACAAAGGTATAGAATGCTTTAATTCTCCGGAAGGAAACAGAGACTCTGTAGCAGAACACGCCTTGGGTATGCTTCTGACTTTACTACATAAAATAAAAATTGCAGATACAGAAATAAGAAACGGTATTTGGAACAGAAAAAATACGGGAAGTGAATTACAAGGCAAAACCGTAGGCATAATCGGATACGGAAATACGGGAAGTGCTTTTGCCCGCAGGCTATCAGGCTTTTCGGTTAGAACCATTGCATACGATAAATATAAGCATAACTTTTCAAATGAATTTGCAGAAGAAGTATCACCGGAGGTTTTATTTGCCGAAACTGATATTTTAAGCCTGCACGTCCCTCTTACCGAAGAAACTGCTTTTATGGTTAATAATAGTTTCACAGAGAAATTTTCCAAACCTTTTTACATTATCAATACATCAAGAGGAAAAGTCTTAAAAACCGATGATTTGGTAAAAAACCTGAAAAAAGGCAAAATTCTCGGTGCTTGTTTAGATGTGTTAGAATATGAAAAAGCATCGTTCACAGATATTTTTGCCGGAAAAAACTCCTCATCTCTTAACTATCTTGTAAATTCCGATAAAGTTATTCTGACACCGCATATAGCAGGAAGTTCCGATGCTTCTTACAAAAAAATTGCAGAAGTTTTAGCAGATAAAATTATTAATAAATTTACGTATTAAATTTTTAATCCTGTTTTCTTGAGAAAAGTTTTCCTGTATCGATACCTGCCGAAAACAAAATATACAAAATAATAATAATCGGTATTGCCAGACTTTGAAAAAAAGTGAACATTAAAACAGCTGTTATCAGAAAAATATATTTTGCCGTATTCTTTCTGAAAGAATAATTATCTGTTTTAAATGAAAACATAGGAATTTCAATCAGTTGCAAAAAAGCAAAAACAAATATTGAAATAATATAAAACCATATATTCGTTAAAACATACACCTGCAACCCGATAATACCCAAAATAAACTCAAAAGGCATATTTATATCCAGCCAAGATTTGAGAATTATAAGGTTATCAGGGTCAAAATTATTTACCAAAGGCAATGAAGCAAAAAATA
>JALSMF010000120.1 GCA_026987795.1 Bacteroidales bacterium | reverse complement strand
AACCGGTATTCCTAAAAAATGATCACTTTGCCTTCTGTCTGCATCAAACTTTGCAAGACGTAATGCGGCGGCAATAATAAGAACTAAAGGAGATAATAAAACAAGCACCTGATTATACGGCAAATCTGTCGTAAATTCTTTAAGCTCAAGTGCTGCCTTCAACATCTGATAAACTATAACCGCAGGAGCAATTCCGAAACTTACGATATCCGACAGAGAGTCAAGATATTTTCCGAGTTTCGAAACCGAATTAGTCAAACGAGCAACAAAACCGTCAATAAAATCAAAAAAAGCAGCCGCAAAAACAAACATTGCAGCATAACTCAACCTGCCCGGAGTTTCAAAAGCATAAAGTACAGCCAAACTCCCTGCCGTTAAGTTTAATAATGTCAAAACATTAGGAATGGTAAAATATCTTAATTCTTTCTTCATAATAATTTTTATATCACACAATAAGTATTCACTTTTGCAGTTTAAAATAAAATTAATCTTTGGTAAAAATATTCTAAATTTTATGAAATGCCAAAAATATTAACTCTGTTTTTATTTTTTTCTTTATATCAAATATCATATTCACAAATAAGAATTTACAGTAACGAATTTTTATCTGCCGGTGCAGGAGCAAAAGCTCAGGCTTTATCGGGAGCCGTAACAGCCTCAACTGATGACACATACTCTGCATATTACAATCCTGCCGGGCTGGTTTACCTTAATAACAAATACGAAGTTGCCGTTATGCATTCCGAATATTTTGCCGGTATCGCAAAATTCGACTATATCGGCGTTGCATATAAAATCAACGACTCTTCAGCCTTTGCTGCAAATTTGATACGCTTCGGGGTTGATAACATCCCGAATACTCTTGAACTTATTGATGAAAACGGAAATATTGATTACAGCAGAATTTCTTATTTTTCGGTTGCAGACTGGGCATTTTTAATTTCCTATGCAAAAAAAAGTTCTGTTACCGGATTATCTTACGGCATAAATACTAAAATTATTTTCAGAAATCAGGGCGAATTTGCAAAAGCATTCGGTTTCGGATTTGATATAGGCATAAAATACACCAAAAACAAATGGCTCTTCGGAGCAACCTTAAAAGATGCAAGCTCGACTTTCAACGCATGGTTTTATAATACGGAAAACTTGGAAGACATTTTCATAAAAACAGGTAATGAAATTCCGGAAAACAGTTTAGAAATAACAATGCCTGAACTTTATCTCGGAACGGCCCGAAATTTTAAAATATCCGAAAATTTCAGTTTAAAACCGGAACTCAATTTCGACATAAGTTTTGACGGAAAAAAATACGTTCTAATCAGCTCTAAAGCCGTAAGTATTGACCCTTATTTCGGAGCAGAACTTAACTTTAAAAATATCATTTTTTTCAGAACAGGTGTCGGCAATTTTGCTCAAATCCCGGATTTTGATAAAAAAACATTAAATTTCCAGCCGAGTATAGGGCTCGGGCTCAGCTTCTTTAATTTTAAATTAGACTACGCCCTGACAGACATAGGAGACCGATCAATTGCATTATATTCAAACGTTTTTTCCTTAAGCTACAGTTTTAACAGATTAAAAAAATAAATATTAAAATAAACAATCTTTGCCTGATTATAATGTAACTTTTCTTTGTATATACCGTTTAAATAAGCACAAATAATATAAATACAAAAAAGATTTACATATTAGGAATAATATTATTAATTTTGCAGCCATGCTAAAAAAAATAAGTTTTATCATATTAGTCTCATTTTCACTTGCTTTTCTCCAATCTTGCGAATTCAGCACAGCAAAAAAAATTCAAGATCCGGAGAAAAAAT
>JALSMF010000119.1 GCA_026987795.1 Bacteroidales bacterium | reverse complement strand
AAAAAGCGACAAATAATCGTTGCAAACGTAAAAGGATATTCAACCGAATCGGTAGCACAACTTGTTTTCGGTTATATTCTTACGATTTTTAATTCCGTACCCGATTTTTCGGAAGATATAAAAAACAGACTTTGGCAAAAATCTCCCGTTTTTACAATGCTCAATCATCCGTTTTCAGAACTGAAAGGAAAAAATTTGGGCATTATCGGATACGGAAGTATAGGAAAACGTGTTGCCGAAATCGGAAAAACTTTCGGTATGAATATTTTAATTTCAGAAAGTTTGATTCATAAAAACAATTCTTCTGCCCGATTACCGTTTGATGAGACACTGCAACAATCTGATAT
Source organism: Bacteroidales bacterium (assembly GCA_026987795.1). Taxonomy (GTDB): domain Bacteria; phylum Bacteroidota; class Bacteroidia; order Bacteroidales; family JAADGE01; genus JAADGE01. The sequence goes on along the minus strand of JALSMF010000119.1, from coordinate 3,086 downwards.
TCTGACAATTCACACACCTTTAACCGAGCAAACAAAAAATTTGATTTCCGAAAAAGAACTGAAAGTTATGAAAAAAACAGCCGTTCTGATAAATACGGCAAGAGGCGGAATAGTAAACGAAAAATATTTATATAAAGCACTTGTTAATAAAGATATAGCTTATGCAGCCCTTGATGTTTTAACCGAAGAGCCGCCGAAAAGCGGAAATATTCTTTTTGACGCACCGAACTGCATCATAACACCGCATATTGCCTGGACTTCTTACGAAGCAAGACAAAAACTTGTTGCCGGAATTTCGGAAAATATAAAACTTTTTCTTGCCGGAAAAGGAAAAGAAATTGATTTGTGTTAAATTCTGTTAAAAGAAAGTATCGTTTTGAAAATTCACTTATAAATAATACTTTTGTATGTCATAAAACATAAAATTTAATAAAATATGAAATTATTAGAAGGAAAAACAGCTCTTATTACCGGTGCTGCACGCGGTATAGGTAAAGCCATTGCAATAAAATTTGCCGAACAAGGCGCCGATATTGCTTTTACCGATTTGGTGCGAAACGACGATATGATTAATCTTGAAAAAGAGCTTGAAGGAATGGGCGTAAAAGCTAAAGGATATGCTTCTGATGCAAGCGATTTTGAAGATTCGCAAAAAACAGTTGATGCCGTTATTGAAGATTTCGGAAGAATTGATGCTTTGATAAACAATGCCGGTATTACCAGAGATACTTTGCTTATGCGAATGACCGAAGAACAATGGGATTTGGTAATAAAAGTAAACCTGAAATCGGTTTTTAACATGACAAAAGCAACTCAAAAATATATGCTTAAACAACGTTCGGGTTCAATTATAAATATGAGCTCGGTAGTAGGCGTAAGCGGAAATGCCGGACAAGCAAATTATTCGGCATCCAAAGCCGGAATTATCGGTTTTACAAAGTCGGTTGCCAAAGAACTCGGAGCAAGAAATATAAGAAGTAATGCTGTTGCTCCCGGATTTATTGTAACTGAAATGACTGCACAAATCCCTGAAAAAGCTCGTGAAGAATGGATTAAAACAATTCCTTTAAAACGCGGAGGAACTCCGGAAGATGTTGCAAATACATGTATTTTCCTTGCTTCCGATTTGTCATCTTATGTCAGCGGGCAGGTAATAAGTGTTTGCGGAGCAATGAATACATAAAATTCAGAAATTATTTGGTTTAATTATCAATATTTAACCGACTTTCTTACTTTTGTAGAAAAGTCGGTTATTTTATAAATTAACCTATGGCATTTATAACAACACAATATTCTTTATGGTTTTTGCCGCTTTGTCTTGCTGCGGGCTTTATTTATGCATTTATACTATACAGAAAAGACCGAAAATTGTCGGAAGCTCCTAAAGCGCTGAAAACATTGATGTTTTCTTTTAGATTTTTATCCGTAAGTATAATTTCTTTTTTGTTATTGTCTCCTTTTTTGAAAAATATAGGAAGAACCGTAGAAAAGCCGATTATTATATATGCACAAGATAACTCGGAATCCGTAAAGTCGGATAAGGCTGTTACAGAAATTTTTTCAGACCGAATAAAAGATTTTTTTCAAAATAATCCTGATTATAATTTCAAAATCTTTACCTTCGGACAAGATGTCCTGCAAACAGATTCTTTTACGTTTAAAGATAAAGAAACTGATATTTCACAAATAATATCGGATATAAAAAACAGATTTTACAATCAAAATACAGGCGCTCTTATTTTGGTGTCAGACGGTATTTTTAACAAAGGCTATAATCCTGTTAATGAAATAAAAAATACAAATTTTCCGATTTATACAATTGCACTCGGAGATACTAATATTCGTAAAGACCTTGTAATAAAAGAAATAAAACACAATAAAACTGCTTTTGTAAATTCAAAATTTCCGTTACAAATAAAAATTAATGCAGATAAATTAAAAGGTAAAAGCTCTGAAATAAAAGTTTATGATAACAATACTCTTATTTATAATCAAAAAATATCAATAACATCAAACAGCTTCTATAAATCTTACGACATAAAAATAAAAGCTGATAAGCCGGGCTTTCATAAAATTAAAGTAGTATTGCAAGGTGTTGAAGATGAAATCAATTATGAAAACAACAAAAAAACGGTTATTGTTGAAGTTACTGACAAAAAACAAAAAATACTGATTTTGAGTGATGCTCCGCATCCTGATATTGCAGCAATAAGAGGAGCTCTCAAACTAAACAGAAATTTTGAAACAGATTATTATTCTTCAGATAAATTTAACAAAAATATTAATTCGTATAATCTTATTATTTTAAATAATTTACCGTCAAAAAATAACTTAAGGGCAAATATAGTAAGTAACGTTGTCAAATCTGATATTCCCGTAATTTATATGATAGGTATGCAGACTGATTTAAACATGTTTGATAACTTAAACACCGGAATTATAACAGGTGCATATTCTAATGCTCCTGATGAAGTTACCGGAAAGTTAAATAACAATTTTACCCTTTTTGACATTAACCCGGAAGTTGAAGAAATAACTTTAAATGCACCTCCTTTGATTTCACCTTTCGGAGATTATAAAATTACGAAGCATAACCAAACTCTTTTCTTTCGTATGGTGAGAAATATTAATACAAAACAACCTTTAATTGTATTTTTTACCGGAACAGGAAATAAAAAAACAGCAGTTATAACAGGAGAAGGTATTTGGCGTTGGCGTATTTTCGACTATAAATCAAATAAAAATCACTATCTTTTTAACGAGCTTATAAACAGTATTGTTCAGTTTATGATATCAAAAGAAAGCAAAAACAGATTTAAAGTTACCTGCGAAAGAGTTATACCCGAAAATCAAAATATAAAAGTAACGGCAGAAATATTTGATAAAAATTATAAGCCGGCAGACGTTAAAGAAGTAAACTTTAATCTTATTGACAGCAACAAACAGGTTCACAAATTTAGATTTACCAAGTCGGGCAAAAAACATTTTCTTAATTTAAAGAAGTTGCCGGAAGGAGATTACAGGTGGACTGCCGAATGTATTTTTAACGGCAGTAAATATAAACAGGAAGGTATGTTTACCGTTAT
>JALSMF010000118.1 GCA_026987795.1 Bacteroidales bacterium | reverse complement strand
AAACAAACGGAAATCCGGCAAACACTTACCTCAATGCCATTGACGGACAAGGCAGAGAAGACTTATATTACGGCTATGACAAGGATGATGTCGCTACTTCTGCCGATGACCGTAACTATATGCAATCATTTTTGGATATCGAAGAACAAAACGGCGTACAGGTATTAGTAACCGATTATTGCTCAACCCGTTCAAAAACAGATAACTCATATGCTGAAAACAGTTCGAAAGGCTATATTTCTTTTGCCGCACCGGAAAGGAATTTGAATATCATACCCGATTATCCTCCTGAACCGTATAATGTAAATACAAATGATATTAATACGCTTTCTGATGCAAAGAATTTTCTTTACCTTATAAATCCTGAAAAATTTTCATCGAAACAAGATTTTATTAATGCCGTTTCGCAAACAAATTACGACGTAGTGCTGATGGACTTATTTTTTAATGATACACAAGAATTTACCTTATCGGAAATCTCTTCGTTAAAAACAAAACAAAACGGCGGCAAACGACTTGTAATCTCTTATATGAGCATAGGTGAAGCCGAAAATTACCGGTATTATTGGAAAACGGAATGGGAAAAAAACAAGCCCGAATGGTTAGATAAAGAAAATCCGAACTGGAAAGGCAATTACAAGGTCTGGTACTGGGAAAAAGAGTGGCAAGACATTATTTTCGGAAATAATGATTCATACCTTAAAAAAATTATTAATGCCGGCTTTGACGGTGTTTATTTGGATATTATTGATGCTTTTGAGTATTACGAAGAACTTTAAAACGAAATAACAATCCAAATTATTCCTACGGTAATTGCTGCCGAGCCGCCGAATATTCTTAAAAAAACAGAAAGTTTTTTATTATTTTTTTCATCCGTTTTTTGTGTAATTATTCCCAATGTAACGGAATATGCAACCATTGCCAAAATTGTTCCTGCTCCGAAACCGCCTAAGTACATTATAGAATCTGCTCTTGAAGGAAAGGCAAGCGTAGGTAAAATCGCTATTAAATGAGAAACTCCTGCTACTCCGTGTATAATGCCTATTCCTAATGCACTAAGCACATTCTGACGATGATTTTTTATATGATTATGTGTATGATTTTCTTCGTCTCCGTGCTTATGAGTGTGTATATGTACTTCATTTTTATGGATATGCGGATGACTGTGCTTATTTATGCTTCCGTGCTTTTTTCTTACCTTTAACAGTGCGAATACTCCGATTGTGATTAAAAGAAATCCTACAATCTTTTCCCCGTGTTCCGAAACAGCTTCTATATTAATTTGTTCTTTCAGCAAGATAAAAATTAAACCGATAATCAGCATTCCTAAAGTATGCCCTATGCCCCAAGAAAAACCTATTGACCATGATTTATTTTTACTGTCTATTGTTAACGGTGTTACAGCTGCTAAATGATCCGGACCTGAAACAACATGCAGCATACTCATTATCAGTCCAGAAATAATAGGTATATCCGAATAAACCAAACCGTGATTTGCGTGCAACAGTATAAAATCCATTTTCTGTTTTTTTATTTTTTTACTTTCTGTATCTGTAATATGCCGAACAGGCACCTTCAGAAGAAACCATAGGTGAACCCATAGGATTTTCGGGACTGCATTCTTTTTCAAATGCAGGACATTCAAAAGGTTTTTTCAATCCTTGCATAATCTCGCCGGCTATGCATACTTTTGGTTCTTCTTTAGAAACATTTTCTAAATTAAATAATCTTTCTGCATCAAATTTTTTATATTTTTCCTTAATTCTAAAGCCGCTTTCAGGTATTTTTCCTATACCTCTCCATGTTTTATCGGTAATTTCAAAAACATCAAACATAACTTGCTTTGCCGGAATATTACCTTCTTTTCTGACTGAACGCTTGTATTCGTTCTCGACAAATGCTTCGCCTTTCTCTAACTGCTTAACACAGGACAATATACCTTTTAAAATATCCGCAGGTTCAAAACCGGTAACAACAATAGGTGTTTTATATTTTTCGGCTAAAGGTATATATTCTTCATATCCCATAACGGTGCATACATGCCCGGCTGCTAAAAATCCGTCAATTTTATTTTCGGGAGAAGATAAAATCGCATTTATAGCCGGAGGAACTAAAACATGCGAGCTCAAGATTGAAAAGTTCATAATATTTCTTCTCTCGGCTTCAACTACCGACATAGCATTTGCAGGTGCCGTAGTTTCAAACCCTACGGCAAAAAAAACCACTTTTTTATTCGGATTTTTTTCAGCTATATTTACGGCATCCAAAGGAGAATATACAACACGAACATCTCCGCCTTCGGCTTTTACTTTCAGCAGGTCTGTATAAGAACCGGGAACACGCAACATATCACCGAATGAAGCCAATATAACATCTTTTTGTTTTGCTATATGATGAGCTTTATCAATAATATCAACGGGAGTTACACAAACCGGACAGCCCGGACCGTGAACAAGAGTTATTTTTTCAGGTAAAAAATCCTGCAAACGATATTTCATTATCGAATGAGTCTGCCCGCCGCAAACCTCCATTATCGTCCACTCCTTGCTTACGACAGATTTTATCTCTTCCGCAATTTTTTCAACTGTTTCAATATTTCTGTATTCATCAACAAATTTCATTTAGTTTTATCTTGCTGTTAATAAACCTACTGCAAATTATCCTGCATATTTTTAAATTCTTTTGCTGTTTTAACCGCTTCTTCAGCCTCTTCTTCATCTATAATACTTAAGCCTGTTCCTACGTGAGCTAAAATATAATCTCCTGTTTTTGCTTCCGGTAACCATTGAATATTTATGTCCTTTATCGCTCCGCCGAAACTCACTTTTGCAGTTCTTAATCCTTTTTCTTCATATATTGAAACTATTTTACCGGGAACAGCTAAACACATAACTTTATTTTTTAATTTTGAGAATATAAATATTTTTGTAAAAACTCAGAGACAAAAGTGTAATATATTTAAAAAACTAAATATGAGAAAAGTCATATATTTTCTTTTTTTATTGACAATTTTTCTTTTCGGAATTTCAAAATTAGGATTTTCACAAAAAGACACAATTGTAATAACCAATGATACAGTAATATACACAAACGATACTGTTCCGGTTTCGAATCCGGATAATGTTGCAAAAAATACAATGTCCTTACTTTTTGTCGGGGATATTATGGGGCACGGACCTCAAATACGTTCGGCATACAATCCTAAAACAAAAAAATACTGCTATGACACGGTTTTTTATTATATAAAAAATATTTTGTCTGAACCTGATTTTACTGTTGCAAATTTGGAGGTAACATTGGCAGGTCCTGTATATAAAGGTTATCCGCAATTCAGTTCCCCCGATGCTTTGGCTGAAGCAGGAAAAAATGCCGGAATTGATTTATTTGTTACGGCAAACAACCACTGTGTTGACCGACGTTTACAGGGACTTAACAGGACT
>JALSMF010000117.1 GCA_026987795.1 Bacteroidales bacterium | reverse complement strand
CACAATAAAACAAAACTGCCGAAAAACAAAAAAATATCATATTTTTGTAAAGAAATAAAAGAAGGACTATTAGATGACAAAAAAACAACATATAAAAAATTTTGAAAAGGCACTTCATAATTTTGTTAACGAATTGCAAAAATATGTTTCTACTGAAACAGGAGAATGGACAATTAAAGGATTTATAGATATATACAAAAATATTTATACTATTTCGTCTGACACCAAGATTGTTTCAAAGATATTAGAAATACACATTTTCCCTGAAATTTTAAGATTTGCCGAAAAAAATAATTATAAAATTATCCTTGCTGAACATCAGAATTGGTATCCTGATTTAACTTTTGTTAGTAATGATGATAATAAAATTAAATTTGCAGTTGATTTAAAAACAACTTACAGAAGGAATGGAAAAGTAGCCGGTTTTACGTTAGGAAGTCACGGTTCTTATTTCAAAGAAAGAGATAAATCAAAGAACATTCAGTTTCCTTATAATGAATATACCGGTCATTATTGTCTTGGAATAATCTATACAAGAACAGATTTCGAAAACGAACTTTCTGAAACCGAGATTTTTAAGGTTAATGAACTTCAAACAAAATACGGAGACAAAAAAGACCCGATAAAAGACAGAAAAATAACAACTGTTGATAATCTAAAATCAATCGTATCCGTAATTAAAGATTTTGAATTTTTTGTTGCACCGAAATGGAAAATAGCAAGCGATAGTCAAGGGTCAGGAAATACTGCTAATATAGGTTCGGTAAAAGACATTGAAGATTTAAAAAAAGGGAATGGAGTTTTTAGCAAACTTGGAGAAAAGTGGTTTGATGAATATTGGATTAATTACGGAACAGCAACTATGATAAAAAACGGAAAAACAATTAAAATAACCAATATTTGGGATTTTTTAGAATTTAAAGGAAGGGCTGATTTGTTTGATAAAGTAGTTGCAAAAGGAGCTAAAAAAAGAAAAAAATGAAAAATAGGAAAATATACATACCGCCCATAAAGTCGCAAGGTATAAAATCCAAACTTATTGAATGGATTGCGTCAAATATTGCTGATATTGAATATGAGAAATGGATAGAGCCATTTATGGGAACAGGTGTTGTTGCTTTTAACATCAGACCTAAAAAAGCTCTTTTGTGTGATACAAATCCCCATCTTATTAATTTTTATAATGCTATAAAAAACAAAAATATAACAAGTGCAATTGTAAGAAAGTATTTGACACAAGAAGGAGAAAAATTACTAAAATCAAAAGGGGAATATTATTATGAAGTCAGACAACGTTTTAACGAAACCGGAAATTCTCTTGATTTTTTATTTTTAAGCCGTTCTTGTTTTAACGGTATGATGCGTTTTAATCAAAAAGGTGGTTTTAATGTTCCTTTTTGCCGTAAACCTAATAGATTTGCACCTGCTCTGATAACTAAAATTACTAACCAAGTAGAAAATATTTCTCAAATTATTGAATTTGGAGATTATGAATTCAAAACACAAAATTTTACCGAAACACTTAAAGAAGTTAGTTCAAATGATTTAATCTATTCTGACCCGCCGTATATCGGAAGACATACCGATTATTTTAATTCTTGGACAGAAAAAGATGAACTATTATTAAAAGACGGATTATATAAATCAAAAGCTAAATTTATTCTATCGACTTGGTTAAGTAATAAATACAGAACAAATGAATATATTTTTACTATTTGGAAAGATTGTTTTGCAGCAACAAAAGAACATTTTTATCATATTGGTGGCAAAGAAAAAAATAGAAATGCAATATATGAAGCTCTTTTATCAAATTACCCATTACCAAATAGTATTACTAATAAAGAATTAGCTGAAAGAATTACCGAAAATAAATCCAGATTAACAACAAAGCAAAAAGAAAAAATAATTATAGTTCAACCAACATTGTTTTAATAAATTACTGTGGCTAACATTGTGTGTAAGCAATAGCGGGAAATTACTAAATATGAACGAAATACATAAAATAAAGGGCAGTGCAAAAAAGAACAGAAGTGCGGAAAACCCGCCACTGCTTATACACTTGTCCGTTAAAATTTACTGTTATGAATGATTTACCGGTTAAAGATTTAGGGCTTATTCATTATTCTGAAGCATATAAAATTCAGAACGAAATATTTAATACATCCCTTGATAAGAAAAAAAACAAAGAAGAGGTTTTCGGGACAATTTTAGTTTGTGAACATCACCATGTTTACACTATAGGTAAAAGCGGAGACAAAAAAAATCTGCTCATTAACGAGCAAAAATTAAAAGATATTAATGCCGAGTATTTTCATGTCGACAGGGGAGGGGATATAACATACCACGGACCGGGGCAAATTGTAGTTTATCCGATTATAGATTTAGATAAATATAAACTCGGGGTTAAGGACTATATATATTTACTTGAATTTATGATAATTGACATACTAAATGATTACGGTATAAAAGGTGAAATAAGTAAAGGAAACATAGGTGTGTGGATAGATGCAGGCAAGCCAAACGAAAGGAAAATTTGTTCAGCGGGGGTTAAAACAAGCAGAGGAATTACAATGCACGGGCTGGCTTTAAATGTTAATACCGATTTATCATATTTTGATTATATAAACCCTTGCGGATTTACCGAAAAGGGAATAACTTCTGTTAAGAATGAACTTTCTCGTGAAATAAATATTGACGATTTAAAGAAAATGATAACGGACGAACTGCTGATAAGGCTTAGGGATATAAGCAGAAAAGCATAAAATTTAATAATTTTTATAAGAATATGATTAATATCAGAATTTAGTATCTTTTATTGTTTAATTTTGCCGAAAAAAGATATGAATAATTTAATATGTCCCGTTTCGGATAAGATGATGAATGAAAATGCCGGCAGAATGACAGCCGCAGTTATTTTTATCATAGTAACATTATTTTTAATAACTCAAAACATCTGGTTTTTGGCTTTTGCCCTGTTCGATTTTTCTTTCAGAGTATTTGAAAAAGTTAATTTCAGTCCTGTATCTTGGCTTGTTAAAACATTTTGGAAATATTTTAAATTACCTGTTAAAACAGTAAATAAAGCACCAAAAGTTTTTGCGGCTCGTTTAGGTTTTTTCTTAACTGCCTTGTCTTTAATTTTATTTTTCTTTTATCCGTTTACGGCATCAATAATTACCGGAATTTTGGCAATTTGTATTTTTGCCGATGCGGCTTTTAATTTTTGTATAGGCTGTATAATTTACCACTATATTGTTTATCCGTTTTATAAAGGAAACAACGGGTAAAATTTTAAATAAATATGTCAGACATTTGATAATGCACTCTTAAGCTTCTTTGATATTTTTTTCGAAATCTCTGCCATATCAGGATTGTTCAGGTTCTCTGTCATTGCTGCAGAGTCTATAATTGCAATTTCTGTTTTGCCGTCTTTTTCCTGAATCAAAATATTACAAGGCAGAAGAACGCCTATTTTG